>NZ_DASRXP010000538.1:0-7892 GCF_035687465.1 Kribbella sp. | reverse complement strand
TGGCCGGCAGCGAACGCCTGGTTGATGCCTCCCCAGTCGTAGAGGAAGTTCGACCCCATGCTGTTGTCATCCCAGCGCATCGTCTTGAGCAACTGGAGCGCCTCGGTCATCTGCGGAGTGTCGAGCTCGGCGGTCGCCGTGCTGCCGTCGATCTTCTCTGCCCGACCGCCCAGTGCGTAGTCGAGGGTGGTCAGGATCCAGCCGCCCGTGTTGTCCGTGGTCAGCTGCGCATAGCCGGCCTTGCCGGTCTTCTCCGCGATCTGTTTCGCCGCCGTCCGCACCTCGTCCCAGCTGGTCGGCGGCGCATCGGCGTCGAGCCCGGCTTGCTTGAAGAGTGTGCGGTTGTAGTGCAGCGCCTGTCCGTAGGCGGCGATCGGGACGGCCCACATCTTGCCGTCCGCCGCCTGGCCCGCCTTCGCCACGTTCGGGCTGAACTTGCCGGCGTAGGGCAGCGAGGCGACCTGGCCGCTGATGTCCGCGATCTGCTTTCGCTCGATCAGGCCGCGGCCGTCGGTGAACGGCACGGTGAAGACGTCGGGCAGGGTGCCGCCGGCGAGCTGGGCCGTGAAGGTGGTCGCGGTCCAGTTGTACTCCTGCGGCACGATGTCGATGTTCTGGTTCGCCTTCTCGAACTGGGCGACTCGCTCGTCGAAGGCGGCGATCGCTCCCTTGTCGAGACCGGGATCGCGGGCGACCTTGACGGTGACAGGACCGGACGGCGTGGATTGATCGGCGCTGTCGTCCGAGCCGGAGCAGGCGGTGAGGCTCGCAGCCAGAGCGACCGCGATGGCCACGGGGGTGAAGGACTTCATGGTCACTCTCCTACGGATTCTGCAGGGGTCGGCGCCGGCCGCAGCCAGACAGCCGTGTCGGTGGGCAGGTGGTCGCCGGCCAGGGCGGAGCTGGCGAGCAGCACGGTGGTGTTCGGGGGTAGCTGGAGAGGTTCGGCGCCGAGGTTGACGAGACAGAGGAAGTCGTCGCCGCGGCGGAAGGCCAGCACGTCGTCGGTGTTCAGCCCCACGAGCCAGGTCAGGTCACCTGAGATGTCGCCTCGCTGGGCGAGTGCAGCGCGGTACAGGGAGAGCATCGAGTCGGGATCATGCTGCTGAGCCTCGACAGAGAGCGCTCCCCAGGCGGCGGGCTGAGGCAGCCAGGGCCCGAAGCCCTGGGAGTTGAAGCCGAAGCTCGGTCCTGTCGTTGTCCAGGGCAACGGAACCCGGCAGCCGTCGCGGCCCGGATCGGCTCCCTCGGAGCGGTGGAAGATCGGATCCTGTAACGCGGCCAGCGGGAGGTCCTCCACCTCGGGCAGGCCGAGCTCGTCGCCTTGGTAGATGTAGAGCGATCCAGGCAATGCCGCGGTCAGCAGGGCCGCCGCCCGAGCCCTGCGTCGCCCCTTCGCCAGATCCGTCGGTACGCCGAATCGCTTGGCAGAGAAGGAGAACGAACTGTCCTCTCGCCCGTACCGCGTGACCGGCCGGGTGATGTCGTGGTTCGAGAGCACCCACGTCGCCGGCGCGTTCACCGGCTCGTGCGCCGCCAGCGTGGTCTTGATCGACTCGCGCAACTCCGCGGCAAGCCAGGGCCTGGCCATCAGGTCGAAGTTGAACGCGGTGTGGATCTCGTCGGGCCGCAGGTACCGCGCGAACCGCTCGGGATCCGCAAGCCAGATCTCCCCGACGAGCACTCGAGGCGGATCGTAGGAATCGGCGACTGCCCGCCAGGCCCGGTAGATCTCGTGCACACCGTCGCGATCGACGTACGGGTGCTCCTCGGTATGGCCGAGCAACGGAAACGCGGGATCCTTCACCGGCATCGTCGCGGAGTCGATCCGGATCCCGGCCACCCCACGGTCGAACCAGAAGCGCAGGATCGCCTCGTGCTCACGCCGTACGTCGGGATGGTTCCAGTTGAGATCGGGCTGTTCGGGGGTGAACAGATGCAGGTACCACTCCCCCGGCGTACCGTCCGGGTTCTTCGTCCGGGTCCAGGTGTCACCGGAGAAGCTGGACACCCAGTCGGTCGGCGACTCCGCTCCTTCCTTGAACCAGAACCGCTCGCGCTCAGGTGATCCCGGGCCTGCGGCCAGCGCGGCCCGGAACCACTCGTGCTCGCTGGACACATGGTTCGGGACCACGTCGATGATGGTGAGGATGCCGAGCCCGGCCGCCTCCGCGATCAACTGCTCGGCCTCGTCGACGGTGCCGAAAGCGGGGTCGATCACCCGGTAGTCGGCGACGTCGTACCCGCCGTCGGCCAGCGGCGAGAGGTACCACGGGGTGAACCAGAGGGCGTCGACCCCCAGGCTGCGCAGGTAGGGCAGCCGGGACCGCACGCCGGCCAGGTCACCGGTGCCGTCGCCGTCGCCGTCGGCGAAGCTGCGCGGATAGATCTGGTAGATCACCGCGTCCCGCCACCACTGGTGCTCTGTCACGCCGAAGCTCCGTCCGATCGCTTTGATTTATGATAGGTTTAGCGCTCCACCTCGGTGGACCGTAATGTGCCGGAAACGAAACTGTCAATGGGTGGAGAGCAGTCGGCCGAGCACCGCCGACCGGCCCTGTGACGCTGCCCTGCGTCGCTGCCCTCGTAGGGTGTTGGCAGGCGAGAGGAGAGCTGGTGCGGGTCACGCTGAAGGACATCGCCGACGAGGCCGGGGTCAGCATGATGACGGTCTCGAATGTGGTGAACGGCAAGCGGGCGCGCGTCTCGCCGGAGACGATCGAGCGGATCCAGCGGATCGTGGCCGAGCGCGGCTACGTGCCGAGCGCCTCGGCGCGCAGCCTGGCGGCGAAGTCGTCCCGGCTGATCGGGCTGCTGGTACCGGCCGCCGACGAGGACAGCCTGATGATCAGCCCGCACAACGTGGCGATCGTCGGGCAGATCGAGCGCGAACTGCGCAAGGGCGGCTACCACCTGATGCTGCGCGGCATCTCCCAGCCGGCCGAGGTCGCCGAGGCGCTGCAGTCGTGGAGTCTGGACGGGGCCGTGCTGCTGGGGTTCCTGGACGAGGAGATCGATCGGCTGACGGCTCGCACGATCGGCAAGGTCGCGTTGCTCGCCATCGACAGTTACTCCGCGAACCCCTTGACCACCGGTGTCCGGTCCGACGACTACACCGGCGCCCTGCTCGCCGCCCGCCACCTGCTCGAGCTCGGGCATCGGCAGATCGTCTTCGCCGGACCGTCGTTCTCCGACGTGGGTGTCGTGCACCAGCGGTTCGAGGGCTTTCAGGCGGCCTTCGCCGAGGCGGGTCTGAGTTGGCAGGAGCGCCTGGTCACGGTCGAGACCACAACCCACGCCAGCGGCCGGGAGCTCGGCCGGCGGCTGATGACCGAGCATCCGGACGCGACCGCGGTCTTCGCCACCGCCGACATCCTGGCGATCGGGATCATGGAGGGACTCACAGAGAGCGCTTTCTCCGTTCCCGCCGACGTTTCCGTGCTCGGCTTCGACAATCTCGACCTGAGCGAGTACGTCACCCCGAAACTGACCACGATCGCGCAGGACATCCCGCAGAAGGCCGGCATCGCGGTCCGGCTCCTGCTCGACGCCGTCGAACGCTCGAAGCACCCGACGGAGCCGATCACCCTGGACGTCCGCCTGATCCCCCGCGCCTCGACCGCCCCACCCCGACCCTGATCACCAGTCGCTCTTCCGCGCCCGGGCTTCGAAGAGCAGGATCCCGGCCGAGAGAGCGACATTCAGGGAGTCCGCCTGCCCCAGCATCGGGATCGACACCGCGCCGAACCCCTGCCGATGCCAGACCCCCGACAGCCCGCCACCTTCCGAGCCGACCACGAACGCCGTCGGCCTCCCCCGGTACGCCGGTCCGCGGTAACTCCCGGTCGCCGAAGGATCGGCCAGGTGCACCTCGACACCGTGCCGGCGCAACCACCCGGCTGCCGCGGGGATGTCGTCGAACTCGAGTACCGGCGTACTGAGGACGAGGCCGCGGCTGGCGGCGTACACGGCTGGGTGACTGCGGCGAGCCCTTCTGCTGGTGAGGACCAGGCAGTCGGCGCGGGCCGCGTCGACGGTACGGATCAGGGTGCCGAGGTTGCCGGCGTACTCCACCCCGTCCGCGACCAGGATCAGCGACGACTCGTCGAACCGGAAGTCGCGCGGGTGCCAGACCGGGAGTCGCGCGATCGACACGAGGCCGTCCGATCGGCTCCTGCGGGTCGCCCTGGCCAGCAGTTTCGGGGAGATCCGGTAGACCTCGGCGGCGCGGGCGGCGACGCGTTCCGCAGTACCGGTGTCTTCTGCTGCTTCGGGGCAGTAGAAGAAGGTGTCGACGGTGGTCGGGGTGGTGAGGAGCTGGCTGTGCTCCCAGTTGCCCTCGACCAGGATCCGGCCGGGGAGGGAATCCTTGCGGACAGCGAGCAGCTCGCGAAGACGCGGGTGCTGAGCGCCGATCGGCAGGGCGTCGAGACGTGACGGTGCCATCAGAAACTCCGATGAATGAGAACAGCAAGCTGTCCGGGGACGACCGTCTCGGGTCGTCCGCACCGGCACAGCTGCTGGGGGTCGGCTAGAGCGTTTGAGGACGCACTAGCCGAGCAGTCTCATCATGCTTCGGATGGTAGGGCCGGGCCGTCGACCCGTCACCTGAATTTCAGGTCAGCCAACCGCGGCGGCGAGCGCCTTGCGGCGTCGGGCGGGCGGTACGCCGACAGCCTGTAGGGCCAGCATGGCGGCCGTGTGCGGGGCCTCCGTCTCGTCGAGCACGCCGTCCGTGACAGCGGCGAACAACCCGAGCATCAAGGAGGACTGGGTGTAGGCCAGGACCTCAGCCGGGACGGTCGACGTGAAGTCGCCTTCGCGCTGGCCCCGCCGCACGAGCTCGGCGACATCCGAGCGGAGCCCGCGCAGCGATTCGCGAACACCGGCCGGGGTCAGACTTGCCGTCCCCAGGTCGACCAGCAGCCGGTAGCGGTCCGCAACCGGCCAGGCCTTGAGGACGAACCGGGCCAGAGCCTCAGCCGCCGGTCCCCCGTCTCCAGCTGCCAGCACCTCGCGAATCGCCTGGGCTGCCTCGTCCGCGATCGCTTGGACGAGCGCTTCTCTGTTCGGGAAGTGCGCATACAGGGTCCGGCGTACGACGCCGGCGGCCGCTGCGATATCTGCCAGGGACGCGTCCGGGTTGGCGGCGAGCACCTGCCGCCCGACCTGCAGGATCCGCTGCTGGTTGGCGACCGCATCCCGGCGCCGGGCCGTCGTGGTAGGCGTCACAGGGCGAAATCCTACACATCTCTGTGCAAGTTACAATAAATTGCACAGAGATGTGCAACTACGCGAGCAAGGAGTCTCAGCCATGACGAACCGGATCGACATGCACGCTCACACGCTTCCGCCCGACTACCGGGCATCCCTGGTAGAGCACGGATACGGAACCATCGCAGGCCTCCCGCTGCCCGAGTGGTCGCCCGAGGCGGCAGTCGACTTCATGGAGCGCTACGGCATCCAGACGCAGGTCCTTTCGGTGTCAGATCCCGGCGTCAACTACCTGGACCCTGCGGACGCCCGCGAGATGGCCAGGTACTGCAACACCTACGTGTCCGGCCTCTTCAAGCAGTATCCGAAGAGGTTCGGAGCGCTGGCGGTGCTGCCGCTGCCCGACGTGACCGCCTCGGTGGCCGAGATCGAGTACGCGCTGGATGAGCTGAAGCTCGACGGGGTCGTCCTGTTGTCGGCGTACGACGGGATCTACCTGGGCGATCCGCGGTTCGAACCTGTGATGGCGGCCCTCGCCCGGCGCAACGCCTATGTGTTCATCCATCCAGCGTCGATTCCCGCGCAGAACAAGCCTGACTTGCAGGTGCCGGACTTCTTGTACGAGTTCACCTTCGACACGACCCGGGCCGCGACGCAGTTGATGTTCCGCGGCACGATGGCCCGCTACCCGTCGATCCGTTTCCAACTGGCGCACGCCGGCGGAACCGTGCCGTTCCTGTCCTACCGTCTCGGTCTCGCCAGCGAACTCGGCACCCTGCCGCCGGGGGTCGTGCCCAAGCTGATCAGCAGCTTCCTCTACGACACGGCACTCAGCCCGTCCCCGGCGGCGATGGGCGGCGTCCTCAAGGTGACCAGCCTCGACAACATCGTCTTCGGCAGCGACTGGCCCTTCAGCGCGGCGATCCTCACCGGCAGTGGCGACCCACAGCCAGAGCTCAGCGAGACCTTCGACTCCCCCGAGCGGACCCGGCTCGAGCGCGTGAATGCTCTGCGGGAACTCCCCGGGCTGGCCTCCAGGCTGTCCTGAGCGGAACGGTTGTCCACAGGCCTGGCGTGGTCCGATTTCGATCCGTCGGTGGGGGTCGATAAAGTCCACCTTCTGGCCGCCGACCGCCTACGCTGACGGGTCGGCTGCCACACGGGAGGAGTTTTCGATGGACGCCACGTTGCTGGACGCCGAGGCCGAAGCGGCCGTACTGCGCGTCTACCGGCAGGTGTTCGCCGTGCTCGCACGCGAGGCCGGGGCGATGATCGTCGATCCCGAGTTGCTGGACGTCGACCAGGCGATCCTGGACGCGTTCGCCGAGGCCGGGAGCGACGGGCTGACGGTGGAGCAGGCCACCCTCGCCTGCCGCGGGTATCCGCACGAGGTGATCGTCCGGCGGTTCGACGTACTGCGGCAGTACGGCGCGATCACGAAGCTCGTGGACCGTCCGAACGAGCTGCGCCACCGGGCCGCGTTCGCGCCGTACGTGATGCTGATGTTCCTCCGCCGGATGTCGGTGCAAGGCGGTCAGGCCGAGCTGCACCAACTGCTGACGCTCGAGGCGCACAGCGTGAGCGACCCGCGTGCCACCTCCGAGCAGGGGCAGGCCTCGATCGAGCGGCTGACGAAGGTGTTCCGGCTGCTCGGCAACGAGCTCGCGATCCTGGTTTCCACCAGCACGACCGCGCAACTGCGGGAGAACGCGCAGCTGGCGTGGGGCAACGAGCGGTTGATCGAGCAGGCCGAGAAGGTCCACCGGATCGTGCTCGAACGCTGGCCGGGACTGCATCGCGTCTGCACGCACCTGCGGATGTCGCTGGCCGCGTACGCCGATGCGGTGCAGCTCGCCGCAGGTCGTTTGGTGGAGCGAGCCGGTACTACGCGGGCGCTGGGGTTGCTGCCGATCGAGACTTGGCTGACGTTCACCCGGAGCAGCGACACCGAAGTACTGGCTGGTGTGCTGGACGGGTTGATCTTCGATGCGGCCGCACCTGATTTCTCTCCTGAGAGCATGCTCGAGGCGGTCGAGTCGGGACGCCGAACCGGTACTGCGCGGATGGCGCCGCCACGGCCTTCCTCGGAGACAGAAGCACCGGAATCGGCGGCGGCGACTGACCGGGAAGACCTGCGCGCCGAGGCTGAGCGGATTCTCGCGGGGCGCGAGAGCGTGAGCATCGTCGCGGTGGTGGACGACGCGGGCGACTGGGTCACCGCGCGACGAGTGCTCGCCGAGCTGACCGCAGCCCACCTGCACGACGAACTGGACTACGAGCTGATCTGGTCCGACGGCATGCGAATAGACCCCACTGCAGGCACCCCCTGGGCCACCGAAGGCACCTTCCGCCGGGTGAACAAATGAACGCGGCGGAACGCACCTCACGCGCGGCGAATGCTGCCAGCCCGCACTCTGCACTAGCGCTATGCACCTCACCCGCGGCGAGCGCCGCCGACGGCCTGTGCTCGGCGGTGGAGCGATGAGTGTTGTGGAGGGTGGGGGCGCTTACACCGCGTTGTGGTGGGCGAAGGTGCAGTCTGGTGGGCCGCAGCTTGTTTCGCCTGAGACGCCGGCGGTGGCGGGGTTGACGCGTGCCGCTGAGCCTGACGGGGCGAGTGTGTGGATGGTGCCGACGCTGCCGGACGGCGCTGGACACGGGGTACTTGAAGAGCTGGG
>NZ_DASRXP010000537.1:0-5652 GCF_035687465.1 Kribbella sp. | reverse complement strand
GTCGCACTCGCGTCGCTGGGTGGACTGCTGCTCCTGGTCACGGGCTGGAGCGCGTACTCCGCACTCAACGACCTCCCCGTCCCCGGACTGCCGAACACCGTCGTCCGGATCGGTGACCGCTCCGGCCCGTCGATCGGGGACGACGTCACCACGATCGAACGTGGTGCCGCGTCGAACGCCTGGAACACCGCGTCCGTGGCTGGTCTGGCCTTGGTCGCCGCCTGGGCGATCGGCTCCAGCGTCTACAACCGCCGCGCGCTCCTCGGCCAACTTCACGCCCGCGCCCTGGATCTGGAACGCGAACGGGACCACCGGGCCACCCTCGCCGTGGCCGCGGAACGCGGACGGATCAGCCGCGAGCTGCACGACGTCGTGGCCCACGGCCTGTCCATGATCGTGATCCAGGCCCAGGGCGGCGCCGCCGCGCTGGACGACCGGCCGACCGATACCCGGACCGCGCTGGAGGCGATCGTCAAGACCGGCCGCGACTCCCTCGCTGACATGCGCAGGGCAGTCGGTGCGCTCGGCGAAGTGGATGACAGTTGGCAACCTCAGCCCGGGCTCGCCCACCTCCCCGCCCTGCTCTCACAGGTCAGACAGACCGGTACGCCGGTGCGCCTGCAGGTCGAGGGGACGGTTGCCGAACTGCCGTCGGCGGTGGACTTGTCGGCGTACCGGCTCATCCAGGAAGCGCTGACCAACACGATGAAACATGCCGGTACCGGTGCGACCGCCGAGGTGTCCGTCTGCTTCAGGCCCGCCGAGCTCAGCCTTGAGGTCCGCGACGATGGACGGGCCGCGCCCGGCGACGACAGCCTTGGCCCCGATAGCTTGACCGGCGACGACGGCTTGACTGATGCCGGTGGCAACGGGCTTCGCGGCATGCGCGAGCGGGTCAAGCTGCTCGGCGGCCGCCTTGAAGCCGGCCCGGCTCCCGAGGGTGGGTTCGTCGTGCGGGCAACCCTTCCGATCGAAAGGCGGCACGCGTGATCCGCGTCCTTCTTGCCGACGACCAGGCTCTGGTCCGGACCGGCTTCCGGATGATCCTCGAGCACGCCCCGGATATGGAGGTGGTCGGTGAGGCGGGCGACGGGGCCCAGGCGGCGGCGCTGGCGCTCGAACTACGGCCCGATGTCGTCCTGATGGACATCCGGATGCCCGAGGTCGACGGGGTGGAGGCGACCCGCCGCATCTGCGCCGACGACGACAGCCGGATCAGGATCCTGGTCCTGACCACCTTCGACCTCGACGAGTACGTCTACGCCGCCCTGCACGCCGGCGCGAGCGGGTTCCTGCTCAAGGACACCCTCGCCCCCGACCTGCTCTCGGCCATCCGGGTGGTGGCGAACGGCGAGGCGGTGGTGGCACCCAGCGTGACCCGCCGACTCCTCGAACGCTACGTGGCTACCGCGCCCGCGGAGCTCACCCCGAGCGCCGACCTGAACCTCCTGACCGGGCGCGAACGCGAGGTGCTGACCCTGATCGCTCGCGGCCTGTCGAACAGCGAGATCGCCGGCCGCCTGCACCTGACCGAGGGCACCGTGAAGACCCACGTCAGCCGAATCCCGTCCAAACTCGGCCTGCGTGACAGGGTCCAGGCCGTCGTCTTCGCCTACGAAGCCGGCCTCGTCCGCGCGGGAGCCGTCTGAGCCGGCTCGAGGTGAGGCGCATTAGGGTGTGGCAGGGTTTTGGAAGGAGTACGGATGAGAATCTGGCTGAACGGTGCGCTGGTGGAGGATCCGGCGAGTGCCGCGGTCTCGCCGCTGGACCATGGGCTGACCACCGGTGACGGAGTGTTCGAGACGCTGAAGATCGTCGACGGGCAGCCGTTCGCGATCACCAAGCACCTCGAGCGACTGGTCGTTTCGGCCACTGGGCTGGGACTGCGCGCGCCCGACCTCGGCCAGGTCGAGGAGGCGATCGCCGCGGTGGTGAAGGCGGATCCCGACATCGCGTTCGGCCGGCTGCGGATCACCTACACCGGCGGCGTCTCGCCGCTGTCCTCCGACCGGGGCACCGCCGGACCGACCCTCGTGGTCGCGTCCCAGGCGGTCGAACGCCCGGCGCCGAGTTCCGCGATCGTCACCGTGCCGTGGGTGCGCAACGAACGCAGCGCGGTCGCCGGCCTCAAGACCACCTCGTACGCCGAGAACGTCCGCGCACTGGGGTATGCCAAGGCGCGGGGTGGTAGCGAGGGGATCTTCGCGAACACCGTCGGGAACCTCTGCGAAGGCACCGGCTCCAACATCTTCTGCGTCTTCGACGGTGAACTGGTCACCCCGACGCTGGAGTCGGGCGCGCTCGCCGGTGTCACCCGTGCTCTGGTGCTGGCGTGGTTCGGCGCGGTCGAGCGGGACGTGCCGCTGGCGAAACTGGCCGAGGCGGATGAGATCTTCCTCACCTCCACTATCCGCGACGTCCAGGCGATCCACCGGGTCGACGACCGCGACCTAGCCGCCCCCGGCGAAGTCACCGCCGCTGTAACCAAGGTGTTCGCCGAACGGTCCGCAGAAGACATCGACCCCTAGGTTTGGGGTGCGAGGCAACAGTCGCCGCTCTGGATGGACCAGGTTGGGCGGCGGTTGCGTGCGTAGTACGGGCGGGTTTACTCGCCGGAGGCTTTGCGGCGTTCGCGGTAGGCGGCTACGTGCAGGCGGTTGCCGCAGGTGCGGGCGTCGCAGTAGCGCTTGGAGCGGTTGCGCGACAGGTCGATCAGGGCGTCGTCGCAGTCCGGTGCCTCGCAGCGGCGGAGCCGTTCGCGTTCGCCGGCCGAGATCACCTGCGCCAGCGCGATACCGCACTCGACCGTGATCCGGCAGGTCAGCGTCGACCCGTCGCGGGAGTAGTGGATGTGCCACGGATGACCGTCGTGATTGGTCAGCCGGGGCGTGGTGGTGCCGCTGGCGACGATCGCGTTGACCATCGCCGCGGCCTCGGCATCGGAACCGGTGGTGAACACCCGGGAGAACAACGGCCGGAGCGCGCGGACATCCTCGAGGTCGGACTCGGTCAGATTCCCGACCGCGCTGAACTCCTGCTCGTGGACGAACTTCTCCAGTTCTTCGAGCGTCTCCAACGTGTCGACCTGGTTGTTCGGCCCGGGCAGCGTGTTGACCAGCCGGACCAGCGTGCCGAGCGCGTGCTCGGTGTCGTGCGAGAAAGTCACAGTCATGTCTCCAACGCGACGGGGTCTCCGTCTTTCAGACAGAGTAGCCCGGCCGGTTTCGTCCGTCGCGGACCAATGCGCTATGGTTTCACCCGCACCGCTTGAGCAACCACCACAAGCGGTCACAACTTCATTACCAGCAGGGGCGATTGGCGCAGTGGTAGCGCGCTTCGTTCACACCGAAGAGGTCACTGGTTCGAACCCAGTATCGCCCACAGCACGAAACAGCAGGTCAGAGCGGGAACCCGGCAGATGCCAGGTCCCCGCTCTTCTAGTTTCAGCCCTCGTCAGGCAGCGAAAAGGCAGCGAGAGCGTCCAAAACCCTCTCCTGAGAGCCTCCTTGGACGTGGGTGTAGATCGCGAGCGTGGTTGTCGGCCGCTCGTGCCCCATCACCCGCTGTACGTCGGGAACCGGCACACCCGAGGTGATCAGCCACGAGGCGTACGAGTGCCGAAGGTCGTGGAACCTCAGCCCGCCGTCTCCGTGTCGCGCGATCGCCTTCACTGCCTGTACTGCGGTCGAGAACACCTCGGACATGTCCCCGGTCGGCGTCGGCCAGGTCGCCCGGAACTTCTCACCTTCCTCAGTGACCGCGCCTAGCAGCCCAGCTCGGACCAGGGCGGGCCGCCAGATGCGCGCCCTGAACAAAGTCCGGCGTAGCGGCGTACCGGCTTCGTTGGTGAACACCTCACCGGCCGGGCCGGTGCCGTACAGGTCGCGATGACGCTTCAACAGGTCGGCCACCATCGACGGCAGCGGGACAACACGGCGCCCCGCACGCGACTTCGGGTAAGGCTTTGGGGTCACATGCCCGCTGACTTCGATCGCAACGCGCTCGACTCGCAAAGTGCCGGCATTGAGGTCGATCGATTCCCAGCGGAGTCCGATGCACTCTCCCCAGCGAAGCCCGGTGCCGCCAGCCAGCGCGACCAATGGCCGATGACGCGGGGGAATGGCGGGCAGTAGTTGTGCGGTGAAGGCCTCACGGCTGATGGTCTGCCGGTCGCCTGCCTGCTGACGCTTCTTCGGCAACCTCACCCCAGCCGCCGCATTGATCGCGATAAGCCGGTCGCGAATTGCTGCCTTCAGTACGGCACTGAACAGCCGGTGGCATTCGGTCACAGTCGCAGGGGACAGGTGAGCCGAGAGCTTCGCGACCCACTTCTGCACCGCCGAATGATCGATAGCGGATAGGGGAGCGTTGGCCCACTGGGGCAGGAGATGCGTGCGCAGCAGGGAGAGGTCTCGTGCCCTGGTGGTGAGCTCGACATTGTGCGATTCGAGCCATTCGGCCGCGTAGACGCCGAACTTCATTCGCTTGCCTGCGTGCGGATCAATGTAGGTGCCGGTATGGCGGGCAGTCTCGACCGTGGCGAGGAACGCGGCAGCCTCGCGCTTGGTCGGGAAGGTCTTGGACGGCTGGCGGCCGGTGGCATCGCGCCAGCACGCTTTCCAGCTTCCAGCGGGGGTTTTACGGACGTAACCCATGGTGTCGTTAGCTCCAGTTTCCAGCGGTGGCGAGTGTGGTGGTGTCGTCGGGGATCGGGGTGGCGTCGAGCCAGTTGTGGAATGCCTTGCGCGGCACCACCCAGCGGGTGCCAAGTCGGCGGGCAGGGAGCTGCCCGGTGCGGACCATGAGGTAGGCGGTGTTCCGCGAGACGGCTAGGAGCTGTGCGACCTCGGGGACCGTGTAGACCAGGGCGCGAATGTCGTGCACGGTCGCGGTCGATTCGTCGTCAGGAACTGGCAGAAGGTGAGTCACTACGGATGCCCCTTTCACGCTGCACCGGAGGTGGATCGGTTCTGGTGTGCGTCGTCCGAAAGAGGGGCTACGGCTCTGGGTCCCCAAGCCGTACCAGTCGTACCAGCCTCGTTTTCGCAGGTCAGGGTCAAGGAGGCTTGGTTCGTTGGTACGGCTTGAGCCGTACCAGTGGGGGAAGCCTCCTCGGGGCTGACCTGGGAAGTTACGGCTGGTACGGCTGGTACGGCTTCCCCGACCTCGGCTTTTGGCGCGGGGCAGTAGCGGTTCCAGGCGTCGGCGAAATCGCTGCGTACGTAGCCCTTGGCTTGGCCGGTGGGGAATCGGATGGTGTCGCTGCGGATCTCGAAATCGCGTAGCAGGTTGCCCATCTTCATCGCTGTGAGTCCGTTGGCTCCCAGCGTTGCCCAGGGGCCTTCGGTGTCGCTGCGCAGCCGGTCGAGCAGGAGTTGAGTCGGTAGTGCATCGGCGTCTTGGAACGCTGTGCGGCAGTCGGCCAGCAGGCGGGTTGGGATCGACGCTTCGTCTCCGGCGTCGCGGTCGCTGGTGAGCGCTACAGCCGCTTTCCGGGCGGCTCGTGGCCATTGCCCGCCTGCCAGGTCGGCAATGGCAATCATCGGCTCCCAGGTGTCGGCTGCACGGTCTTCCAGTGGCATGTCAGGTGTCGCGTTCTTCAGCGCCTTGACGTGGGCGGTGAGCCACTTGTTGAGGCGTTGCCCTAGCTCG
>NZ_DASRXP010000536.1:0-4347 GCF_035687465.1 Kribbella sp. | reverse complement strand
AAGGTTTGCCGCGAGTTAGATCCAGCGTGAGCTTCTGTGTCTTCAGCTGGGCATAGTTCGCCGACTGAGCTTCGTGCTCGGATACAAGATCAGCGTGACTCATCAGGCCGTACTGCGTTTGGCGGGGCATCCCACGGATCGCCTTCCTGGCTCGGCTACAAAGACCGGTCCAGGTTACTCGCGAGTCAACCACCACAGACAGCGGATTAAGCGTGCCGCGAAATAAAGGGACTCCGCGCACCCGGCAGAGCCCGTTGACCCTTGCTGCCTTCCGGCCCTGGGGGAGTTCACAGGATGGACGCCGCGCGGGGTCCGGGGGTTGAGTGTAGTCCCGGACGGAGGGCAGGAGCGAAGCGACCGGGGAATGTATCGGAGGGCAGGAGCGAAGCGACCGGGGAATGTGCCAGCCGCAAGCGGCTTGGTGGGGCGTCCAAGCCCGTTCGGCTACCATTGCCCGCGGAGGATTCGCCTAGTGGCCTATGGCGCTCGCCTGGAACGCGGGTTGGGTTAATAGCCCTCAGGGGTTCAAATCCCCTATCCTCCGCCCGCGGTTCGGGGTGCGACTGGCTGAACGGCCAGGTCGCACTCCGAACATCGAGGGGGACGTCCCATCGAGGGACCAACCGGACTCAAGGAGGAGTATGCGGCGCTGGGTCGCGGTCGCGTGGCACGCAACGTTCTTCGTTGTGGGCGGAGCCCTCTACTTCTTCTTCGTACTGCCACGATGGTTCGAACTCACGGGCGCTTGGACTCCGAGGCTCGGCATGCCAATGCGCATCGTCGACGGGCTGCTCATCGGCCTCGCCGCACTTCCAGTCGTGTTCACCCTGCTGCGCACACGTAAGCCCGAGTTCGGCACTCCGCAGCTGGCGTTGTCGCTGCGACTGTGGTCGATCGTCCTTCACGTGCTCGCGGGCGTGCTGATCGTCGGCGCAGCCGTCGCCGAGAGCTGGCTCAGCCTCGACAGCGCCGGCCAGTGGTTGTTCGGGATCTACGGAGCCGCGGCCGGGCTGGCCGTGTTGGGCGCGCTCGGCTTCTACCTGGCGTTCGTGGCCGAGCAGCCGCCGCCGCCGCCGAAACCCATCAAGCTCAAGTCGAAGACCACCCGCCGCGGACGTGGCAAGTCCGAGGACGAGTCAGCTGTCGATGACGTCGATGACGTCGAAGACCAGGTCGATGACGGCGAGACCTCCGAGTCGGACGACGGGGCCGCCGAACCGTCCGATACGCCGCTGGAGACGGTCTCCCTGGCCAAGGACGCCGAAGAGTCGTCCTCTGCCGATGACGAGTCCGAGGGCAAGCTGCGAAACCGCCGTCCTGGCGGCAAGTCGACGTCGCGTTTCCGGCGCAGGAGCGGCGGCGTCGCACTCGACGAGTAACGCCCGCGGTTAATATTCCGACAGTTGGGGCAATCACCCGTCAGAATTAAGGAATAGCGCTCCAGCTAGCCGCGGAAGGTCGTGCATGCGCAGGATTCAGTCCTGGTGGCGAACCACCATCGTGATCGCCGTGTGCTCGACACTTGCCGTGGTCGCGCCCGCACCGGCTTCGGCCGTTCCTGTCGACATGACCGTGGCGATTGGGCAGGTCGCACCGGCGGTGACACGGATCGACACCACGATCAACTACCAGCACGCAATCGGTGCCGGAACCGGCGTCGTGCTGGATCCCGGCGGCGCGGTTCTGACGAACTTTCACGTCGTGCAGGGCGCGGACAGCATCACCGCGAGCGTCGGCGGACAGTCCTTCCCGGCCGATCTCGTCGGCTACGACCGCGAGCACGACATTGCGGTGCTCCAACTGCGGGGCGCCGGTGGGCTGCCGGTAGGTCCCATTGGCGACTCGTCACGGCTCGCCGAGGGCGACCCCGTCGTCGCACTCGGGAACGCCAGCGGATCGGATAGTCCGCTCACACAGGAGGCCGGCGAGGTGGTCGGCTTCGGGCGCACCATCTCGGCCAAGGACGAACTCACCGGAACCGCCAACCAGATGACCGGACTGATCGAGTTCGCGGCCCCGGTACGGGCGGGCGACTCCGGCGGCCCCCTGGTCAACGGCGCAGGCCAGGTGGTCGGTGTGACGACCGCGGCGACGCTCAACTTCCGCATGGGTCCTGGCGGCAAGGGCTTCGCGATCCCGATCAACGACGCGATGGCCGTGGCGGGACAGATCCGGTCCGGGGCACCGAACGACTCGGTGCACATCGGACCGCCGACGCTGCTCGGCGTCGGCGTGAGCGCCAGGGAGCAGCAGCAGGGGTTGCCCGGCGTCATCATTCACGAGGTTCTGCGCGGCGGCCCGGCCCAGCAGGCGGGGCTGTTGGACGGCGACGTGCTCGTCAGCATCGATGGCGTTCAGCTGAATTCGGCCACGTCGCTGACCACCGTGCTCGACCGCCACTACCCCGGCGACGTCGTCGACCTCGTGTGGATCGACCGCGGCGGCCAACAGCACAACGGCAAGGCCGCGCTCTCGTCCTGAGTTGGGCAAAAACGGCCGGGCAACCGGATCACGCTCCCCTATGCTGAGCGAGTGCCAAACAATTCTTCGTATCGCGTCGTCCAGTGGACGACGGGCAATGTCGGCAAGAGCTCGGTCGCGGCCATCGCCCGCAATCCAACCCTCGAGCTGGTCGGCTGTTACGCCTGGTCAGAGGACAAGGTCGGCCGCGACGTCGGAGTCCTGGCCGGCATCGAGCCGCTCGGCGTCGCCGCCACCAACGACGTGGACGCGCTGCTGGCACTGAAGCCCGACGTCGTCGTCTACAACCCGATGTGGATCGACGTCGACGAGCTCGCGCGCATCCTGTCGGCCGGTATCAACGTCGTCGCGACCGCATCGTTCATCACCGGCCACAACCAGGGCGCCGGCCGGGACAAGATCGTCGAGGCGTGCAAGACCGGCGGCTCGACGATGTTCGGTACCGGCATCAGCCCCGGCTACGTCAACCAGCTGGCCATCGTGGCGGCGGGCATCTGCGACCGCGTCGACAAGATCACCGTCAACGAAGCCGCCGACACCACGTTCTACGACTCGCCGGCGACCGAGAAGCCGGTCGGCTTCGGTCAGCCGATCGACCACCCCGACCTCCAGGCGATGACCGCCCACGGCACCGGCGTGTTCGGTGAGGCGGTCCGGATGATCGGCGACGCGCTGGGCATCGAGCTCGACGAGGTGCGCTGCGATGCCGAGTATGCCCAGACGACAGAGGATCTCGACCTGGGCTCGTGGACCATCCCCGCGGGTGGTGTGGCAGGAGTCTTCGTCAGCTGGAAGGGCTTGGTCGGTGGCATCACCCGCGTCGAGCTCACCCTGCGGTGGCGAAAGGGCCAGACGCTCGAGCCCGACTGGCAGATCGAGCAGGACGGCTGGGTCATCGAGGTCGCGGGCCGGCCGACGGTGACCATGAAGGTCGGCTTCCTGCCGCCGCCGGACTTCGAGGCGACCACGCTGGAGGAGTTCATGGTGCTCGGGCACATCATGACGGCGACGCCGCCACTGAACGCCATCCCAGCGGTCGTGGCGTCCGCGCCCGGCATCGTCACCTACAACGATCTGCCGCTGATCCTG
Organism: Kribbella sp.; assembly: GCF_035687465.1. NCBI lineage: Bacteria > Bacillati > Actinomycetota > Actinomycetes > Propionibacteriales > Kribbellaceae > Kribbella > Kribbella sp. Next base: position 777 of record NZ_DASRXP010000536.1, on the reverse strand, counting down.
CCGCGCGGAGTCGTACCGACGAGCTAATTCGCCGGCGACTGCTGCTGGTCCTGGATCAGCTGCGGATCACTCTGCTCGGCTTGGTAGATGTCTTGGTTGGCCTGCGCCTGAGCTTCTTCGTTCTGTTCTTCGGCCGCCTGCGCGGACTCGTCTGCTTCTTGCTGATCCAGGGCTTGCTGCTGCTGTTGCTGCTCGTCGTCCATCCGTTGCTGGTCGTCCTCCTCTTCTTGCTCCTGCGCCAATTCGGCGGAGTCATCGTCGGAGTCGGTGTCGTCATCGGGCGCCACGTCATCGCTGACGTCGGGTACTGCGGCGGGCGGGGCTGCGGCCGGAGGGGCCGGAGGCGCGCTCGGTGCCGGTGGGCCCTTAGGGGCAATCCGCTTGTCGGCCAACGCGTTCAGCGGCCCCGACGCGATGGTGGTCTCGGTGTGGCCCAATCTGAGCCCGTGCCCGACCCCGAAGAGTGCGACGACGGCCGCAATCGCGACAACGGTCTGCGATACGCGCCAGCGCAGGCTCACTTCATTCATGTGACGATCGTCACGCGCCTTTATGGGTTAGTGCACTGATCTTGTTATGGCTGCGCTGTGAGTCCGCGCCCCGGGTCAGGCCTTCGCTTCGCGACGTAGGCTCCGTTGCGTGGCCGAAATCAGACGAGTGCGCCGACTGACCCGATTTGCCGTGACCGCGACCGTGTTGATGATGGCCGTGACCGCGGGTCTGATGGTGCCCCCCGGCCCGACGGCGAGCGCCGTTGACGCCAAGGCCATCCGGGTG
>NZ_DASRXP010000535.1:0-8054 GCF_035687465.1 Kribbella sp. | reverse complement strand
CCCTGGGGTTGACGTAGCCGAGCAGGGACAGGCCGATGTACGTGGCGTTGACGGCGATCGAGAAGGTGATCACCACGTCCATCAGGGAGCCGGAGACGAACGCCCGCCGTACGGTCGCCATGGTCGTCTTGTTCAGGCGCTCGGCCGCTCCGGCGAGATCATCGCGGCGCCGCGCCAGGGCTCCGATGTTCTGCAACGTTCGCATCCCTCGGAAGCTGTCCAGCACGACGGCTCCGAGTTGGTTGCCGGTGGCCACTGCCTCGTCTGCGCCTTCCTTGGCGAACAAGCCCGCGATCCGCATGTTCAGCGGGATGAGGAGGCTCGACAGCAACAGGATCACCGCGGCCGGCCATTGCACCGCTGCTGTGACGAGGAAGATGACGGCCATCGATGCAGGAGCGGACAGGCGCTGAGGTAAGGCCTGGGAGTGATAGTCGGCGACATCGTCCGTCAGCTCTACGGTTGCCATGGTTGCCGTCGCGGCGTCCGGTTCAGTGCGACGCTGGCGGGAGGGCAAGAGCGCGCTCACGAGACGCTGCCGAATGGTGGTGGCGATCCGCCGGCGGCCCTCGGCCTGAAACCTTGCGGCCCGCCAGGACGATCCCGCTGCCAGGAGGCCTCCGGCCACCAGGACGGCCAGTTCAGGCCAGCTGGGTCGGGCATGGTGCGTGAAGACACCTTGCGCGACCCAGGCGAGCGCTGCCCATTGAACGATGGTGAACACCGTCTCCAGGGCCTGGTACAGGGCAGCCCGCCGCAGCGAGGCGCGCCCAGGTGCGACGGCGGCAGCGAGCCACCTCCGAGGCTCCTCGGACAGCGGGTCGGCGGGCGGCTTGGCGCGACCGCCGTGCTCAGACATCGCGGTTGATTCTGCGTTCGTCGATGATCCAGGCGGCACCGCCGGTCAGGGCGATGAGAATCGTGGCGATGATGGTGAGCAGTTCGGTGTGGTACTTGGGGTAGCCGGAGAACACCCCCTGGCAGACGAAGTACAGCGCGAAGGCGACGATGACGCCGACGATCGTCAGCAGCGTGACGGTCAGAAATCGACGGACGCTCATCGCCTTCGGTTGCCGCGACGAGGCTTGGTGTTCGGCGGTCATAGGTGGCTCCTCAGCCCCGGGTTGGGCAGGTCGCGGCCGCCCGAGCCGCTGTCGAGCTTGCCCCTGAAGGTGTGGTGGGCGAACCAGTTGTAGAACAGGATCAGCGGCACATTCAGCCCGATGCCGACGATGAGGAAGATCAGGGTGTTCTGCGGCGCGGCCGTGTTCGCGATGGTGAGGTCCGGCGGAGCCAGGACCGGGTAGCGAGCCACGACCAGGGCGATGATCACTGCCACGGCTGCGATGGTCAGGCCGGCGAGAGGCAGGCCGTCGTACCGAGAAGCCCGCCGCAGCGTCACCAAGGTCATCATCACGCCGACCACCGCGAACAGCAGCAGTCCGGCAAAGCCGATGGCGCGTCCGGGGCTGTGCAGGTTCAGCGGCGCGGCCGTGCCGTTGACGGCCACAAGACAGGCCACGGTCAGCACTGCCGCCAGCCCTGCGAGGACCACTCCGCGGCGTCCGGCGCGGGCGCGCAGCTCGCCGGTCGCCTTCCACTTGAGGTACGCATAGCCCAGTGCCATGTAGCCGCACGTGACCGCGGCGGCCGTCAGTACGGAGTACCAACTGATGGCTCCGAAGGCAGAGCCGGAGAACGCGCCGCCCACCACGGTCAGGTTCATGGTCAGGGTGCCGACGGCGACGCCTTGCGCCAGCGCGGCCGTCAGCGAGGCGATGCCGAATGCCCTCTCCCAGCCGACTGCGGGCGGCGCTTGGGAGGCCATCTCGACGCTGATCCCGCGAACGATGAACGAGAACAACAAGACGATCAGCGGGAGGTAGGTGTGGGGCAGCATCGTCCCGAACGCCAGCGGGAAGCCGGCCCACAGACTGACTACCAGCAGGATGATCCAGGTCTCGTTGCCGTCCCAGGCCTGGGCGACCTGTTCGAGCATCTCCCGGCGATGGCGACGGTCGCGCTCGAACAAGGTGGCGACGCCGACGCCCAGGTCATAGCCGTCGAGGACGACGTACATCAGCAGGCACAGCAGGATGAGGAAGAACCAGATGAACGACATCAGCTCAGACCTTCCTCGCTAGCGAGCGCGGGAACGATCCGGTCCGGGCTACGGGACGGAACCTGCGTCGTGTCGCTGTCGGCTGGCCGGTCCACGTAGTCCGGGTGGTCGCGTTCGGGCCCGATCCGCAGGGACCGGACGATGTAGACGATGTAGGCGACCAGCATCACCAGGTACAGCAGGGAGAAGCCCAGTACGGAGAAGAGGATCTCGCCCGACGCCAGGTGGGAGACCGCGGCAGAAGTCCTGAGCAGGCCGAACACGACCCAGGGCTGGCGACCCGTCTCCGCGAGCACCCATCCACCCAGGACGGCGACGATGCCGGCCGGCGTGGTCCAGAGCAGGTACTTGTGGAACCGTCTGGAGGTCCAGAGCTTGCGTCGGAAGCGCAGGATCGTCGCGTAGAAGAGGGTCCCGAACATCCACAGTGCGGCGAAGAACATCGCCCGGAATCCCCAGAAGACCGCGGCCATGTCCGGCCGGTCCGCGGTCGGGGTGAGATCGAGCGGAGGGTTGGCCGTCTTGCAGCTCAGGTCCCCGTAGAACGCGCTGCCGACGCACGGGATGGACAGTTCGGCGATGTTGCGCTCGGCCTGCTGGTCGGGGATCGCGAAGAGTACCCAGCCCGTGTTCGGCGTGGTCCAGTTGCCCTCGGCCGCCTCCGCCTTGGACAGTTGCGCCGGAAAGACGTGCCCGGCGACCTGGTCACCCATGAAGACCTGGGCCGGGAGCAGGATCGCCGCCACACCTAGCGCGATGGATACCGAGCGACGCGCGAACTGCAGCGCTCGTCCCTTGACCAGGTAGTAGGCCCCGATGCCGGCGATGAAGAAACCGGCGGAGATCAGGACTCCGAGCACCATGTGCGGCCACCGCCACAGGAACGACGGGTTGAAGATGGCGTCCACCCAGTTGGTCGGCTGGAACTGACCGTCGTGCAGCGCGAATCCGCTGGGCGTCTGCATCCACGAGTTGGCGGCGATGATCCAGGTCGACGACAGGATGGTTCCGATCGAGACCATCACGGTGGCCGCGAACAGGGTGCCCTTCCGGACCCGGCCGTCGCCGTAGAGCAGGACGCCGATGAAGCCCGCTTCCACCGAGAACGCGGTGACGACCTCCATCCCGATGATCGGGGCGACGATGGGGCCGGTCTGCGCGGCGTACGGGCCCCAGTTGAGCCCCATCTCGAAGGTGATCACGATGCCCGCGACCACCCCGATCGCGAACCCGACCGCGAAGATCCGCCGCCAGAAACGGAACATCTGCAGGTAGACGGGCTTGCCGGTCCGCCAGTACAGGCCGTACACGACACACAGGAAGATCGATAGTCCGACGGTGATGGCCGGGAAGGTCATATGGAAGATCACGGTGATGGCGAACTGCCACCTCGACAGATCGAGCAGGCTCATCGTCGCCCCCGCTGGTCGGAATCGTTGGGCACAACGATGTCCGGAGGTGGCGGCCGGTGTCGTCACCGCCAGCGGCAACCTCTCCTACCGGCTACCGGTAAATGCCGAGGTCCGCTGGCAGCAGGAGGGCGGTGTCATCCCGCCAAGGGTTTATCGATCCAAAGCCGGGGTGATCCGGCCGGTCACCGATCCGAGGCCGATGCGCGAGCCATCAGGCTTGGCGGCCCAGCCGGTGATCGTGACCTCGTCGCCGTCCTGGAGGAAAGTGCGGTCTTCGCCCTTCACTGTAAGGGGTTCGCGACCGCCCCAGCTGAGCTCGATGAACGATCCGCGCTGGTCCTTGTCCGGGCCGCTGACGGTGCCGGAGGCAAACAGATCACCGGTACGGATCGAGGCGCCGTTCACCGACAGATGAGCAAGCATCTGGGCCGGCGACCAGTACATGTCCTTGTACGGCGGGCTGCTGACCAGCTCGCCGTTCCAGGAGACCTCGAAGGTGATGTCGAAGTTCGTCAGGTCATCGCCGGCCAGGTAAGGCAGAACCGCCGGCTCTTGGCGGCCGAGTGGGACCTTGGTGGCCTTCAACGCCTCCAGCGACACCACCCAGGGGGAGATCGAGGTCGCGAAGGACTTGCCGAGGAACGGTCCGAGCGGGACGTACTCCCAGGCCTGCAAATCCCTTGCGGACCAGTCGTTCACGAGCACCACGCCGTACACGTGATCCTCGAAGGCACCGACCGGAACCGGCTTGCCGAGCGTTGACGGGCTGCCGACGACGTACCCGAGCTCCACCTCGATATCGAGCCGCTGCGACGGCCCGTACTCCGGTGCGTCGGCCCCCGGGGGTTTCCGCTGGCCCGAGGGGCGGACGATATCGGTGCCGCTGGCAACGACCGTGCCGGCCCGGCCGTGGTACCCGACGGGCAGGTGTTTCCAGTTCGGCAACAGCGGTTCGGCATCCGGGCGGAACAGCCGGCCGAGGTTCGTCGCGTGCTGCTCGGAGGCGTAGAAGTCGACGTAGTCCGCGACCTTGAACGGCAACTGCATGGTGACCGCGGACTGCGGGATCAAGTGCGGTTCGACCGCGTCCCGGTCGTTCTCGTTCTGAACCAGGTCGAGCAGCCACTCGCGGGTCGCCCGCCAGGCCGGACGTCCGAGCGCGAGGAAGGCGTTGAGCGTCGGCTCGGCGAACAGTTGCGAGCCGTCCAGCATCTGCGCCGACGCGACCGGAGCCAGGTCGATCACCAGGTTGCCGATCGCTGCTCCCACCCGGGGCTCCTGGTCGCCCAGCCGGAACACGCCGAGTGGCAGGTTGTCTGGTCCGAACGGGGAGTCCTCGGGGATGTCGATCCAGGTCACGGTGCCTCCAGCAGACCGAGTGCGGTCAGGTCGTGGCGGGGTTCGTCGATGCTGCAGGAGCCGAACGAGGTGAACCACCGGCGGGTGCCGCCGGCCTGCTCGTCGGACAGCCCGCTCGCTGTGGCCGCGAGTCTTTCACCATCCCGATCCTCGAGGATCGCGGCCACCTCGTCCTGGCTCGCGCCGTCCAGCGAGGCCCGGGTGGCGAGCAGGACGTTCAGGAAGCCGTGGTGCTCGAATCCGGTGTCTGGCGCTGTATGTCGTACGGCGTTGTGCAGCCCGGCCGTGCACTTGAAGGCGACCTCGCGGTCCAGGCAGGCGGTGACGAACGCCGCGATCTGGTCTGCCGACGGGAACAGCGACGGGTCGAGGCCGCCGGTGCGCAGCTTGGCGGCGTACCCCGCGTCTGCCACCACGTCGAGCGCCCGCTCCCAGGCGCCGTCGAGGCCGATCTCGACGAAGGCGGTTTCCTCGTCCAGGCAGTCGTCGCAGGCGCGGACCACGCGGAGGGCGTTGCGGGACAGGTCCTCCTCGGCCCGGAGCCGGACCTCGATCGCCTTGACGGTGACATCGGCGGAGCGGTCGCCGTACTTGATGACCGGCTCGATCCCACCGGCGCCGCCGGTGATCACCACGGCGACCTCGAGCGGCCCGTCGCCGGCGCGCGAGGCCTCGGCGGCGACCTTCATCAGGTCGTCATCGGTGCAGACGAACGGACCGACCAGATCGGCGTACTCCGACCGCAGGTGCACCCGGTGGGCCGGCACCGCCTCGACCAGGGGAAGCTCCCCGGGGGGGAACATCGCGGCGTCGTCGACCAGGTGCCGGAACAGCACAGGGATGGTTGACATGCTTGCGAGCCTAACGGATGCTTTCGGTAAGCGGACACAAGCGTCCGATAATCGGTGCAAGTAGTTCGGAAGAAGGAGTCATGGCGTACTACCGGCAGGTCGGGCAGGTTCCGCCCAAGCGGCACACCCAGTTCCGCAAACCGGACGGTGGGCTGTACTACGAGGAGCTGATGGGCGAGGAAGGGTTCTCCTCGGACTCGTCGCTGCTCTACCACGCGGGCGTGCCGTCGGCGCTGGTCGACTCCCAGATCTGGGAGTTGCCGGATCTCGCCACCACGGCCAACCACCCGCTGACGCCACGGCACCTGAAGCTGCACGACCTGTTCAAGTCGGGCGTGGACAACAACCCGGTCGAACACCGCCGGCTGGTGCTCGGCAACGGCGATGTCCGGATCTCGTATGTCATCGCCTCGGAGGTCTCGCCGTACTACCGCAACGCGATCGGCGACGAGTGTGTCTACATCGAGAAGGGCTCGGCGACCGTCGAGACCGTCTTCGGTGTACTGCCCGCGGCCGAAGGCGACTACGTGCTGATCCCGCGAGCCACCACCCATCGGTGGATCCCGGGCGCGGACGGAGTACAGGCCTATTGCATCGAGGCCAACAGTCACATCTCCCCGCCGAAGCGGTACTTGAGCCGGTATGGGCAGTTCCTCGAACATTCGCCGTACTGCGAACGCGATCTGCACACGCCCGGTGAGCCGTTCGTTGTCGAGGGCAATGATGTCGAGGTACTGGTGAAGCATCGCGGCAACGGGCCGAGCGGCATCGTCGGCAGCCGGATGACGTACGCGACGCATCCCTTCGACGTGGTCGGCTGGGATGGTTGCCTCTACCCCTACACCTTCAACGTCAGCGACTACGAGCCGATCACCGGCCGGATCCACCAGCCGCCACCGGTCCACCAGGTCTTCGAGGGCAACAACTTCGTCATCTGCAACTTCGTACCGCGGAAGGTCGACTACCACCCGCTGTCGGTGCCGGTTCCGTACTACCACTCGAACGTGGACTCCGACGAGGTGATGTTCTACTGCGGTGGCGACTACGAGGCCCGCAAGGGCTCCGGCATCGGCCTGGGCTCCATCTCCCTCCACCCCGGCGGCTACGCCCACGGCCCCCAGCCGTCCGCGATCGAAGCCTCCCTCGGCGCAGACCACTTCGACGAACTAGCCGTCATGGTCGACACCTTCCGCCCCCTGGAACTCGGCGAAGGCGGCGCGGAGGTAGACGACGGCGTCTACGCCTGGACCTGGGCCGGCCGCCGAACCAACTGACCCAGTACTACGCGCACGCCGGCGCGGACGGTTCGTGGGTCGGCGAATTGTGGTTCATGGGTGGGTGGATGTGGTTCGTGGGTTTCGTAGGTGTGGGTGGTTCGCGTCGCCGGGCTGCGTGATGGTGCTAGTCGCGGTGAGGTGAGTCAAGGGCGCTTCGCGGCGCCTTCGGCGATCGAACGAGTTCGACCCTTGACACACCTCACCGCGACCAGGGAAGGACGCAGCTACGCCCGGAGCCGCTGAGAAGTACGGCCACAAGTTCAGGAACTACGTCGGGGCGGGGCCGAACGCCTTCCACGGTAAGGAACCCGGCGATTTCATCCGCCGCCGGCCGAATCTCGGGCAGGTTGTCGGACCTTGAACACCAAATCGGGGCCTCGGACAACAAATACCTTGTCCGAGGTCCCCACTACCTGTCCGAACCCCCGACTCAATCACCGCCCCGGTCCCAGGCGAACCACCTGGCGGAACGAGCACACCACCAGGCGGACCAGCCGGTGGACCGTGCGGCCGATAGCGGGTTGCTCGACCGATAGCGTCCTACAGACCGGCATCGGTCCAACGACCCGGCATCCACCCGGGCGCGCCTACCGCCGATAGCGGGTTGTTCGACCGATAGCGCCCAGTAGACCGGTATCGGTCCCACAAGCCGTCAGCTGGCGGAACCGCGCCACTGCTCGACGCAAGGCCCACCGCCCGGCCCCACCCGGACCTACAGAACCCGCCGAAACCACCCGGGAAACCGGTTACTGGATAGGTTTTCGCGACTTCTGTAGGTCTGGATGGGGCCACCTCGGAACCGGCGCCACCCGGGCCGCCGGAATCAGCGGAAGTGCCGAACACCTCGCACGAACCACCCGGGCGGACGGGATCCCCTGATGCAGCTCATACTTCTGCGCGGGATCCGCGTAGCTGCGTCCTTCCCTGGCCGAGGTGGTGGGTGTCAAGGGTCGAACTTGTTCGAGCCCGCAGGGCCGCGAAGCGCCCTTGACACCCACCACCTCGGCTAGCACCATCACGCAGCGGAGACCGC
>NZ_DASRXP010000534.1:0-11245 GCF_035687465.1 Kribbella sp. | reverse complement strand
GTAGGCATCAGGCAGGTGCAGTTCACCGGCGTAGAAACCCTGCGCGAGCAGGTGGATCAGCCAAGTCCCATCAGAGTCGGCGAGCACCGCGTCGAGAGCTGGCTCGGGTCCCGCAATCTCGATCGCCCGCATCACCCGCGGCCGCCAGTCGGGCCGGTCCACGGCGAGCATCCGCTCGATGAACCCGACGGCACCGGTATCGGCCGCCGACGGAAAGTCGTCAGCAGGCACAGCCAACTCGGCCAACCGCCCGAGGATCAGACTCTGTAGTGCAGTGAACGAGGAGGCGGGCTGGTCAGCCAACGGTCGATCCCTTCGGCGGAGGTCAGGGCAGCCAGGCGACGACACCGTCGGGGATGTCGGCCTCGTCGATGGCCTGGAGGAAGGCGCGGACTGCCTGGTCCCGGGAGCGGCGGGGGTTCCAGAACAGCGCGACGTCGCGGTGGGCGGTCGGTGATTCGATCGGGCGTGAGACGAGGTCGTCGGCGCTGGTGGTGGTCATGGCCAAGGTGTTGATGACCCCGATACCGAACCCCGAGCGGACCAGGGCCGCCAGGGTGGCCGGCTGGTCGGTCACGTACGCGATGTTCGCCCGGCCCACCTCGGCTCCCAGTACGCGCCGGAGATCGAAGCCGCCGCCCTCCTCCTCGGTACCCGACGGATTGCCGATCAGCGGATTGGCCAGCAGGTCCTCGACGGACACGGCGGGTTGCGCGGCCAAGGGGTGGTCGGCCCGCAGCACAGCGACGACGGGTTCGCGCCAGATCGGACGGGTAGAGAGCTGAAACTCGCGGATCGGGGGCAGCAGCGGCCGGAATCCGACGTCGACCGTGCCGTCCAGCAGGGCGGTCTCGAGCGAGGCAGCGGTGCCTTCCATCAGGGCTGTGGTGATGCCCGGGTGCTCGGCGGTCAGGACTCGCAGGACCGACGGTAGGTAACTGGAACTGACGCTGGGATAGCTGCCGATCGCTATCTTGCCGACGGACAGATTGATCGTGTTCCGGACGACTTCTACCCCTTGGTGCAGCCGCCGCAGGGCGGCCTCGGCGTACGGGCGGAAGAGTTCGCCGGCCGGAGTCAGCGTGGTCGGCCGCGATCTGCGTTCGAAGAGCTTCGCGCCCAAGACGTGTTCCAGCGAAGCGATGTGCGCGCTGACCCGTGGCTGCGACAGGTGGAGCGCGGTGGTCGCCGCGGCGAAGCCACCCTGGTCCGCCACGGCCAGGAAACTGTGCAGCCACGCGGTCTGGATCGAGGCGGTTTCGCGCAGCAGCGCATCACTCAACTGTTCGCCGGTGAATTCATCAGCCATCAGCCCTCCGTCCCCGGGTCGCAGCCACCGGGCTGCCGTAGAGCAGGAGGCCGCAAGCGGCATCGTGGTCGCAGACAGACTAGACCTCACCGACACGGCCGACACCGGTCACCGGTCGCACGAACGCGGCGCCGATGCCTCTACGATTCGGCGAGTGACCTACGACGATCTCTCCCTCGACACCTCCAATCTGCCGGATCGGCAGCAGCGGATTCTGGTCACCATCCGGGACTGGGCGGTCAGGCACGGGTACGCGCCGAGCACCCGGCAGATCGGCGATGCCGTCGGGCTGCGGTCGTCCTCGTCGGTGTCGAAGCACCTGGCCAGTCTCGAGGAGAAGGGCTTCCTCCGCCGCGGGTCCACGGTGTCGCGCGCGATCGACGTACGGATGTTCCTGCAGGAGCCGTCGTCGCAGGAGCCGGCCGACGACTCGGTGTCCGTCCCGGTGGTCGGTGACATCGCCGCGGGAACTCCGATCTCGGCCGTCGAGCACGTCGACGACGTCCTGCAACTCCCCCGCGGTCTGACCGGCCGGGGGACCGTCTTCGGCCTGCGGGTGCGGGGCGACTCGATGATCGACGCCGCGATCTGTGACGGCGACATCGTCGTGGTCCGCCAGCAGACCGAGGCGCACTCCGGCCAGATCGTCGCCGCGATGATCGACGACGAGGCGACCGTCAAGGTCTACCGCCGCCGCAACGGCCACGTTCAACTCGAACCCCGCAACCCCGACTACGACATCATCGACGGCGACAAGGCCGTCGTCCTGGGCATCGTCGTCTCAGTACTCCGCAGCGTCTGACGACGCGTGCTTACTTCGTGAGGACGTCGACGTCACGGCCGCAGCGAGGGCACCGGGGATCCATGGGCGAGCGGCCGCCGTCGCTCGCGCAGCGGCCGCAACTCACCGCTCCGCAGGAAGCGCAGCTCCAGCCGACCGCGGCCGAGACGATGACGATGTCGGCAGGGTCGGGTCCCGACGAGTAGTTCACCGGCGCGGCACAGTTCCTGCAGTAGTCCATGTCCATCGCCGCCAGAGTGCCGGGAGCCTGGACGTGACCCAGGTAGGCCGCGCGGGCGAGATGGATGTCCGCCTCGTCGTGGCGGTCGAGCCGGCCGAGTGTCATCCCCAGCGCGTTGTGTGCCTCGGCGTGGTCGGGCACCAGTTCCACGCAGCGACTCAGCGGAGCGAGGGCGCCGGCACTGTCGCCCAGCCTGAACCGGCTGGCCCCGAGCAGGAAGTAGGCGCTCGGCACGTCACCGGCCAAGCGGAGCGACGCTTCGAAGGCCTGTGCGGCCGCGGCGTAGTTTTCCTGGCCGAAAGACTGCTTACCCTGCTCGAAGAACTGCTCGGCCGTGCCGTCCTGCGCGGCTGGTCCCCGCTTCTTCGAGCGGTCGAACAGACCCATCAGGATTTGACCGCGAGGACCGCGGCGATGAGACGTTGCCAGTCGGTCAGATCGGTCTGTGGCTCGGTGGGACGCCATTCGACCGCTGACACGAGGCCGGGCGGTAGCACGGTGAAGCCGTCGCCGAGCAGGGTGAGGATCTCGTCGTCGGTGCGCCAGCGACCGCGGCCGAGGGAGCCTTGGAGAAGCTCCTGCAGCTGGGCGCTGCGGGGATCGTCCTCACTGCGGAAATGGCTGATGAAGAGGTAACTGCCGGACGGGATCCGGTCGTACCAGTACTCGACGACTGCCGTCGGCTCCTCGTCGTCGTTGAGGTGGTGGAGAACGGCGCTGAGGATGACGGCGACGGGTTGGTCGAAGTCGATCAGGGCGCGGGTGTCCGGGCTCTCGTAGATCGGCTTGGGGTCACGGAGGTCGGCCTGGACCACGGTGGTCTGCTTGTTCTCCGCGAGCAGAGCCCGACCGTGGGCGAGGACGACCGGATCGTTGTCGACGTACACGACCCTGGACTCGGACGCGTGCCGCTGGGCGACCTGGTGGACGTTGTCCGCGGTCGGCAGGCCACTGCCCAGATCGAGGTACTGGCGGACGGGCGTGTTGACCGCGATCTCGCGAATCGCGCGGACCAGCGCGCCGCGATTGTCGAAGGCGATGGCGCGGGAGCCAGGCAGGTCGTTGATGAACCGATCCCCGAGGGCCCGGTCCACGGCGAAGTTGTCCTTGCCGCCGAGCAGGTAGTCGTAGGTCCGGGCGATACTCGGCTTGGAGACATCGACTCCGGGAATCCCGACGTCCTCGATGCCCTGCGCGCCTTCTTCGACCATCGCCGTCCCCTCGGTCCTCCGGTTCTCTGACTGAATTTCACCCTACGCGAAGGCACTGTCGTCTTCCCGATGAGCCGCCGGTGGGCGTGTCAGTACAGCGTGTAGCCGCCGTCGATGACGACTACCGAGCCGGTCATGAAGGATGAGGCGTCCGAGGCCAGGTAGACGACCGTCGGCGCGATCTCCTCGGGCAGCGCGTACCGCTTCATCGGGGCGTCGTCGATCCAATGCCGCTGGAACTCCGGCCTGTCGACCGGCGCCATCTCGGTCTTCACGTAGCCGGGCGCGACCGCGTTCACCCGGATGCCGTACTGCGCCCACTCCGCCGCCAGCGATTTCGTCAGCTGGTGGACCGCCGCCTTCGACGCGTTGTACGACGGCTGCCACTGGGGACGGTTGACGATGATCGCGCTGATCGACCCGATGTTGACGATCGTCCCGCCGCCAGAGTCCTTCATGTACGCCGCCGCGGCCCGGCTGGTCCGCCACAGCGACCGCAAGTTCAGCCCGATGACCTGGTCCCAGTCATCGTCGGAGATCTCCAGCGCGGGTTGATGGAGCGCGATTCCCGCGTTGTTGACCAGGACGTCGAGACCGCCCAGGTGCTCGACCGCCGCACTCACGGCGCGACCTGGACCCTCCTCGGACTCCAGGTCGACCTCGAAGGCCCTAGTGGTGAGTCCGGCCTGCTCCAACTCCCGGACGGCAGCCGCGTTCTGTTCCGCGTCCCGCGCCACAAAGGCGACCTCAGCACCGGCCTCAGCCAGTCCACGGACGAACGCGAACCCGAGCCCACGATTGCCGCCGGTCACCAGGGCTCGCTTGCCGGCCAGAGAGAAGGTGTCGAGAATAGCCATGCAGCCATTCTCCATAGACCGTCGGCAGCGGAACGTTCAGGCCGCCAGACTCTGTTCCGGAGCCGGGGCCGACATGCGCTCTCTCAGGGCTTTGCGGCCGCGGTGGAGGCGGGACATCACCGTTCCGAGCGGGACATCGACCATCGCGGCGATCTCTTTGTAGCTGAAGCCGCCGACGTCGAAGAGCAGCACGACCCGGCGGTACTGCTCGGGCAGCGACGCGAGTGCTTCCTGCAGCCGCTCGTCCGGGATCGCGTCGACCACGGTGGTCTCGGCGGAGACCTCGAGGTTGTCGCGGGCGGCGCTGGAGTTCCAGCCGCGCTCCTCGGGAACGGTCTTCGGCTCGCACTGGCGCTTGCGGTAGCCGTGGATGAAGGTGTTGCGCAGGATCCGGTACATCCAGGCCTTCAGGTTCGTGCCGGGCTGGAACCCGGAGAAGCCGCGATAGGCGCGAAGGTAGGTCTCCTGCAGCAGGTCCTCCGCATCCGCGGGGTTTCTCGTCAGTCGGAGGGCGGCGGCGTAGAGGCGAGGATGGAGCGGAACCGCTTCGGCTTCGAAGCGGCCCTTCAGGTCCTCGGGGCTGGCCAGTGATCGCACCTAATGAGCATCGCCCAGGAGGGCTCTCGCGTCCTCGCGGTCAGCGCCCAACCAGCGCCCCCGCTGGCCGGAAACGCTGCCTACCTGCTGGCAGGTATGTCGCCGAGGTCGAAGAGTTGCCGAAGGGCATCGAGATAGGCGGGCCCGTCCGGACCGCTGGCGAACTCCTTGGCCCGGACCGAGGGCCGATGCAGGACCTTGCGCAGGATGCGGTGGACCGCGGCGGCCGTCTCGGCGCGTTGCTGCTCGGTGAGATCCGGAAGCCGGTCGTTCAGCCGGACCAGTTCAGCGTCGGCGAACTGTCTGATCTGCGCGTGCAGCGCGGCGACGACGGGCGCTGCCGTGGCCTGTTCGCGCCTCTCCACGTACGCCGCGACCTCCGCGGCGATGATCGCGCGGACCTGGGGAACCTGCTCCGGGACCTCCCGGTCCGCCAGCAGCCGGCCGAGCGTGGTGAGGTCGACGAGCGTGATCCCGGCCAGGTCTCCCACAGCCGGGTCCACGTCGGGCGGCATCCCCAGGTCGAGCACGAACAGCGGCCGACCGCTGGCGTGCGCGCGGACCTGGTCGGCGGTCACGACCGGTACGACGGCCCCGGTGGCCGTGATCAAGATGTCGGCCTCGGCCAGCCTGGCAGGCACGGCTTCGGCAGACAGGGACAGCCCATCCACCGTCGCGGCCACTTCAGCCGCCCGGCCATCCCGGCGGCTGGCCACAGCGAGCCGTCCGACGCCGGCCTCGCGAAGCAGCCGTGCGGCAAGCTTGCCCATCGCGCCGGTGCCCAGCACGACCGCATCACGACCCTCGAGCCCACCCAGGTGCGCAGCGGCGACCTCCAGGCCGGCGCGGGCGAGCGAGATCCCTTCAGTGCTGATCGAGGTCTGGGTGCGAGCCCGCTTACTGGCCCGCAGCGCAGCGTCGATCAACCCGGTGATCGCTGGGCCGGTGGTTCCGGCGGCGGCGGCAGCACGCGCGGCGGCTTTGAGTTGGGCGACGATCTGCTCCTCGCCGACGGCCATCGAGTCCAGTCCGCACGCGACCGAGAACAGGTGCTCGGCGGCCGCATCGCCGACCCGGACAGTCCCCAGCCGCAGGACCTCCCCGACCTCGACCTGTCTCTGGGCGGCCAGGTGTTCGGCAACAGCCTGAGCGAACTGGTCCACCGGACCATGCGTCTCGGCATAGACCTCGACCCGGTTGCAGGTGGAGAGCACGACCACCTCGTCGATACCCGGTACTGCGAACAACCCCGCCAGCACACCGCCTCGCTGAGCGGCTGGTACGGCAAGTTTCTCGAGCAACTCGACCGGCGCGACCCGGTGGGACAGACTCAGGCCCACGATCGTCATTGCATCAACCGTTCACGCCAGTTCTCCACGGATTCAACACTTCCAAGCCCCCGGATCCGCGTCATCGTGGCCAGCGGTGATCCAACTCCCCGGCTAGCCGAACCGCCCGAACACCCGCTACCTGCAACGGGTCAGGTGGGCAGGGACAGGCCGTTCAGCAGGAGTTCCGCCACGTTTTCGGCGTACAGCCTGACGCGCGCCTCGTCCGACGGGCTCAGGTCGGCTTCCATCAACTCGACCATGCCCAGCTGACCGTACGGCGCGGTGCCACCCGAGGTGAGCAGGAAATAGAACACCTCGGGCGGCATGTTCTTGATTCGTCCCTGCGCACGCAATTGGCCGAAGATGGGAAGGAACCGCGTCCGGACCGGCTCGATGTACTGGTGGTAGAGGTACTCCATCCGGTCCGTCCGGGCCGCTCCCTCGATCGTCACCAGGCGGGCCAGATAGGGCCGCGTCGCGGAGTACTCGATGAACGTGAGGATCAGGACCCGCAGCCGGACCATCGGGTCGGCCGACTCGTCGTCCGCCGCCTCCAGTTGCTCGATCAGCGGGGCGAAGGCCCAGTCGACCGCGGCCCGCCAGAGATTGGCCTTCGACCCGAACCGTTGATAGAGCAAGTTGCGGCTGACCCCCAGCTCCTCGTTGACGGTCCGCAGCGAGATCCCGTTGTACCCGTGCAGCGAGAAGGCCTCGATCGCCGCTGCCAGCACCTGGTCGGTCGGCGCCAGCTGGGCGTCTTTCCGCGGCCGTCCCCGCGGACGGGTGACACGGGCCGGGCTCTCTGACATGCGGACCACCTTAGCTACGCCCTTTACCTTGTGAGCTTGTCGACCGGCGTGAACTTCGCCTGGCCGCCCTCGAGGTTCTTGTCCAGGAACTCGTGCCGGGCCCGCCGGTGGGTCTGGTCGATCCATCCCGCCACCCCGGGGACCTTGCGGCGAAGGGCCTCGCGGGTCAGGTTCGGAATGACCCGGGCCAGCGGGGCGTAGCGCCACAGTCCTGGGTCGGGCAGCGCCGTCGATTCGTAACTCTCCTCCCCGAGGTAGAACCGCGCGTGACCGAGCTGGGCCTTGTAGCGCAGCTTGCCGTACGCCTGGCGAAGCCCGCGCGCGTCCGCCGGCGGAAGGTAGGTGTCCATGAAGGACTGACAAAGCTGCTGGGAGTCCTTGCCCGGGTTCGGCACCTCGACGAGCGAGATGAGCACCTGGGCGAGGAAGCCGTCTGTCACGGTCTCCGGGTACCACGGCGCCTCGACGCCCATCAGGTGTCCGACATAGCGCCAGTGATGCATCATCGCCGCGATGTCGTCATCGGTCGGGAGGTAGCCGAGCAGCTTCAACTGCTGGCCGGGCGCGAACGAACTCAGCAGCAGGGTCCCGAACATCCCGAACTGGCTGATCGGTACTCCGAGCTTGTCGCGATCCCACTCGGCGTGCGGCAGCACGGTGTGCCGGATCATCGAGTGCAGGGTCCGTACGAACACCGCCGAACGGCGTCCGGCTCCGCCGGGTCGAAGGGCACCGGGTTCGGTGGTGTCCGTCCACAAACGGCAGGTCTCCAGGAACCGGCCGAACGCCGTACCGCCGGTGTAGGCACCGGTCAGCGCGAGCGGCTTGGCGATGGTCTCCAGCGCGTACCCGGGGAAGGAGACCATGCCGAAGTACGGGTACAACTCCTTGCTGTACCGGCGGAAGACCTCCGCGCCGTGTTCGACCTTCTCCCAGTCGACCCACTCGGGATCGGTGTCGATCTGCTGGAACAACGCCAGCAGTTCGGGAGACGGGTCGCTGACGCTGGCGATGCCACCGGTGAGAGCCTGCTCGACGTCCTTCCTGGCCCGGGCCTTGCCCTTGGGCGAAGCGAAGGCCGCGTCGATATAGGCATCCCCCAGCGCATCCCCGGTGTTCATGGCGCGCCCGAAGGCGGTCGCGAGTTCCTCGGAAACGTCGAGATGGCTCTTGGCGATGCGCTCGAGCTTCCACTTGAGTGCCTTCGCCATCGGGCTGTCGACGATCCGGAAGTACGCGAAACTCTCGGGGATGGGTACGTCGGTTGACTGCTTCATCGATTGCACCGCTTTCACTTGGTTGGGGTGGTTCACGCCAGTTCGCCGGCCAGTTCCGCGGCCAGTTCGGTGGCGAGGCGACGGGCGGTCGGCTCGTCGGCGAGGGACTGGTCCCGGCGCAGCAGCCGGGTGATGAACGCGGCACCACGCGACGACTGCGTGGGCGGCCCGATCAGGACGTGAGTGTGGGGACAGCCCTCGCCGAGGGAGTAGGTGTAGACGCGCTCCGAGCCGGTCACGCACGTCACCGCGGCGCTGACCTGGGACAGGAGCAAGCCGAGTTCGATGGCCTCGGCAGCGTCGAGGTCGGCGAATCCTTCCGTATGGCGCAGCGTCTGAACCGCGACCCAGCCGGGCACCGGCATGGCCGGGTGCATGGACACTCCCCAGTACGTCGTTCGCAGGAGCCAACCGGGCTCGGCCGTACCGAGCGTCGTCGCTCGACGGCACAGGACGCAGTCGCCGCTCGTCATCCCGCGTCCGCGATTGTGGTGGTGAGGGTGCCGAGGTGGTCGATGGTGACCGCGACGACGTCGTCTGCTGCGAGGAAGCGGCCGGTCGCGACGCCGGTGCCGCCCGGCGTACCGGTGAGGATCACGTCGCCGGCTTCCAGGGTGAGGAACGAACTGACGTAGGCGATGAGCTGCGGAACCGAGAAGATGAGCTCGGCTGTCGAGGAGCGCTGGCGGACGACACCGTTGACCTCCGTGGTGAGGCTCAACGCGTCATGAAGGCGGAGTTCGTCGGTGGTAAGCAAGGTCGGGCCGAGAGGCTTGAACCCGTCGAAGCCCTTGGCGACCGCCGGACTCGCCATCGGCAGCGCCGGATTCTCACCTGACTGCACATCCCGCGCCGAGAGGTCGTTGGCAACGGTCCCACCCGCGACGAAGTCCCAGGCAGACCCCTCCGGTACGTCGCGCCCGGTGCGCCCGATCACGATCGCCAACTCGCCCTCGTAGTCCACCTGGTCCGGCGCGGACCTCGGCAGCCGGACAGTGGAACCCGCCGAGGTCACCGCTGAACCTGGGATCAGGAGGAAGCGAGGCAGGGCCGGTCGTGGACTGCCTATCTCGGCCGCATGGTCGCGGTAGTTCAGGCCGATCACGACGATCTTGCCCGGACGCCTCACCGGCGCCGCGTAGGTCGCCTGATGCCGGCCGACCTCTTTGCGGATCGGCAGCACCTCGAGGTCCGCCAGGCGGCCAGTGAGGATGAAGTCCTCCAACGACCGGCCGGAGTCTTCGAGCAGCAGGAGGCTCTCGGGCGCGACCCGGGCGATGCCGTCACCGGTCTGTGCGAGCAGCATGCTGTTCTCCCTTCAGGTCGGCCCCGTTCCTGGCACGGCCGGTTACGTGGTCGACGAGCGCGCTGGGGTCCACCGGGCAGCTGTCACCGCGCCAAGCGACGATGCCGTCGGGGCGGACCAGCACGATGGCGCACCGGTACAGCCGGCGCGCGCCGTGCGCACCGACCCACTCTTCGTCGAGCGGCACGCCGCGGCTCCGGAACGCCTCGGCGAGGGCGCCGCTGTCCACTGCGGGGTGGAGGTTCAGCAGGGTGAAATGTCCGCGGAACTGGTCCAGCGTGGAGCGCCCGTCCGGCAACTCGACGTGCGGTGCCCGGTGTCCGGGGCGCGCGGTCGGAACGTAGTACTCCGGGTCGGCCGGCGGCTCGGGGGTCCCGTCCGAGACGATCAACGGCGACCCGGGATAGCGGACGCCGAGTTGGACCCCGAGCGAACGCCACTCGGTCTGACGTCTGGCCACGATCCTCTGGGCGGCAAGGACGCGTGCTTCCTCCGCGGCGGGGTCGTCCAGGACGGGGTCGGGCAGGATCGAGTTGTCCGCGCGGTAGTTGTGCCAGGCCCGGCGGACCAGGCGCTCGGCGTACGGGCGGCGCTCGGTCGTGTAGCTGTCGAGCAAAGCGTCGGGGGCCCAGCCCCGGAGTACGGCCTCGAGCTTCCAGCCGAGGTTGGCCACGTCGCCGAGGCCGGTGTTCATCCCGTGCCCTCCGGAGGGCCACATCCGGTGCGCGGCATCACCTGCCAGCAGCACGTGACCGGATTGGAAGGACTCCGCGACCACCGCGTCGCCACTCCATTCGCGGGTGTCGAGCACCTCGACCTGCTCGATCGTGCTGTCGAGTGCGTCGGCGATGACCTGACGAACCTCTTCAGCTGCCGGGTGCTCCGAGTCCTGCAGTGGGTAGGTGACGCGCCAGAGGTCGCCGCCGTCGAGCGATCCGAGAATCATCCGCCGCGGATTGAGCAGGTAGTACTGCACGGCCGGTGCATGCGGGATGCGTTCGCGGAGCCCGGGCAGTCGGACGAACGCTCCCTGCCAGCGGGCGCGGACGTCGCCGGAGTCACGAAGAGAACCGATCCCGGTCGCCTTGCGCACGGGCGAGGCAGCGCCATCGCATGCCACCAGATAGCGCGTCCACACGGTCCGGTGGCCGTGTTCCCGGGAGGCGAGCCGGACCGTGATCCCTTGCTCGCCGTCGTCGAACCCCTCGCATCCCCACCCGTAGCGCAGATCCACCGTCGTCTCAGCCGAGGCACGCTTGCGCAGGGTGGGGTCGAACCAGAACTTCGGCCACCAGACTCCCCCTTCCGGGCTCAGCCCGTGCGTCGTACTACGCCGGTCCGCATTCGAGGGACGCGGGAAACGGGCCAGCTCGTACGTCGTCATCCTGGAGACGAAGGCGATGTCCCGCGGCGCGCCGGCGGGGAATCCGCTGCGCAGTACCGCGTCGGCGATACCCCAGCGGCGCAGGAGTTCCATGGAGGCGGTGTCGATGGACTCCGCCGTCGGATAGCGGACCACACCGTCG
>NZ_DASRXP010000533.1:0-5396 GCF_035687465.1 Kribbella sp. | reverse complement strand
CACGGGCTGGGGTGGGGCGGGGGAGGGGTGGGGGTGGACGGAGAGTTCGAGAAGGGAGTTGCAGGCGGGGCAGGTTAGAGCGGTGGAGTGGGCGTTCATCCGTCCTCCTGTGTAGGCGGTCATGTTCACTGTCGCGGCCGGTGCGGGTGCCCGCCTGAGTACGTCTACTCAAATTCGTCGCGTAGGCTGCTGCGGGTCTGCCGGTCGTCCAGACCGGCGAGGCACACACGGGGAGCAAGATGAAGACTGGACAAGAGCTCGCAAGGGCTCAGCAGGACAGATGGCAGAGGGCTTATCTGGCGGATCCGACGCTGCACGGTGCGGAACCATCGGCGGCGGCTCGCTGGACGGCGAAGCTGTTCGGTGCCGCAGGCATCGATGACGTGCTGGAACTGGGCGCCGGCCAGGGCCGCGACGCGCTTTACCTTGCCAGGCAGGGATTCAGCGTGCACGCCACCGACTTCAGCGAAGCCGCGCTGGACCAGCTGCGGCTGGATGCGCAGCGTGAGGGCCTGGATGACCGGGTGACGGCGGCGTTGCACGACGTACGCGACCCGTTACCGCCCGCCGATGCCACCGTCGGTGCCGTCTACGCGAATCTCCTGCTGAACATGGCCTTCACCCACGCCGAACTCCGGTCGCTGGTGAACGAGATCCGTCGCGTCCTGCGACCGGGCGGGCTGTTCGTCTACACGGTCTGGTCCACCGACGACCTGTGCTACGGGAAATGCCCCGAGATCGGTGACGGATTGTTCGCGAAGGGCGGGTTCGCGGCCCGGTTCTTCGACCAGGCCCTGGTGCATGAATTGGCCGAGAGGTGGGAACTGGGAGGCGCCGACGCCTACCAGGAAGGCCCCGAGCCGCGCCGGCTCTGGCGCGTCACCCAGGCGAAGCCGGCCCCGAAATAGCTGAAGTGTGCTTGCGGTACGGCGTGCCAGGTTGCGGTGTGGTCACCAAAGCGAAACGTTGCATTGACGAACCGGATCGGTTCCGACAGGCTCGGTCCGCGTCTCACCTTCGACCATCGGAGAAAGCAATGCAGTGGTACACAGATGTCCTCAAGAAATACATCACGTTCACCGGTCGCGCGCGGCGTAAAGAATTCTGGATGTTCACGCTGTTCAGCTTCATCATCTCGGCTGTGCTGGGCACCATCGACAACATCATCGGAACGACGAACAGCACCGGTAGCGGCCTGCTCTCGTCGCTCTACGGGCTGGCCGTGCTGCTCCCGTCGCTGGCTGTCTGGGTCCGCCGGCTGCACGACACCGACAAGAGCGCCTGGTGGCTCCTGATCGCGCTGACAGGCATCGGGATCATCGTGCTGATCGTCTTCGCCGTGCTGGAGGGCACTCCGGGCGACAACAAGCACGGCCCGGACCCGAAGGCGGCCGAGCGTTTCGGCGTTCCCGGTTCCTCCTCCGCGGAGCCCGGGTACCCAACGGTCTGAGCACCTACTGCGAACGTCCCGCGACCCTGGTGGCTCGCGGGACGTTTGCTTTTCTGGCCTGATTCAGCCGGCCGGGGTCAGCTGGCCTGGCTGACGCTGGACATGTTGAAGTCGGGAACCAGCAGCGGCGGCGTCGCAGTACGGGAGAACTCGTCGCCCCATTCGCGGGAGAACGACGGCACCGTCGCGCCGGCCGCGGTGAAGCGGCTGAGCAGGTCGACCGGGCTCTCGTTGAAGCGGAAGTTGTTCACGGCACCGGTCACCTCGCCGTTCTCGACCAGGTAGACGCCGTCCCGGGTCAGGCCGGTCAGCAGCAGGGTCTGCGGCTCGACCTCCCGGATGTACCACATGCAGGTCAGCAACAGCCCGTGGTCGAGTCCCGCGACCAGGTCGTCGACCGATCCGCTCGCACCGTCGACGGACAGCACGTAGTTCTCGATCGGCGGGGTCACCGCGGGAGCGCCGGTGAGGTCGGCCGTGAACCGGCTCTGCATCAGGTTCTCCAGCTTGCCGCCGCGGATCCAGTCGGTCGCGGCCAGCGTGAGCCCGTTGTCGAACACGCTCCACGCGCCGCCGGACCAAGGCGCGACCACGAACGGGGATGCTTCCAGGCCGGCCTGGTGCGGGTCGGAGCGCAGCCGCACCGGGTGCGGGGTCAGGACGTCACCGATCCGGCTGCCTCCGGACGGCTTGGAGAAGACGCTGCGTCCCTCGTGCGCGGCGCGTCCGTCGAGTTTCGCGTAGACGTAGTTCATCAGGTCGGCGACGGCGGTGGGCGGGAGCACGGTCGGATGCCGCCCGGCTTCCACCGAGACGGTCCGGGTGGCCCAGCCGAGCCGCCTGGTGAGCTCCGCGTCGAGCGCGAGCGGGTCGATGTCGGTGAAGTCGCGGGTGGCGGCACCGACCCAGGCCGACTGGCTGAGGTCACCCGACTTGCCGGTGGAGGTGACGAATCCCGTCGGCAGGGCTTGACGCAACCGCAGTCCCGTCGACGACCCGACGTACTGGGTGACGACCTCGTGGCTGGCGAAACCGTAGAGCCAGCGGCTTTCCTTGGTGGCCCGGGTGAGGGTCTCGCCGAGGGCGGGGGCGAAGGCCTCGTAGACGTTCACGGAGGTCTCGTCGGGTTCTTCGTCCCAGCTTGGGCCGAGGGTGCCCTCGACGAGGGGGCGAGCGTCCTCGGCGGGGCTAGACGCGCGAGCGGCGGCGACAGCGGCCGAGACGATCTCGCGGAGCGACTCCTCCGTCGTGGAGGACCGGCCGACCACTCCGGCGGCGGTGCCTTCGCCCGCGCCGACTGTCGCGATGACCGTCACGCTTGACCCGCGCATGGCGCCGTTGGTGGTCAAGGTGTTGTTGGCCCAGCGCAGGTTCGCGCTGGAGGTCTCGGCGACGAGGACGATGCAGCCCTCGGCTCCTTCGGCCGCGGCCAGTTCGAGCGCCCGCTCGACCGTGTCCTGCGGGGTCAGCTGAATGGCGGTCGTCACCGGCCGGCCTCCTGCGTGGTGTTGAGAATGCGGACGTCGCGGAACAGAGCGGACGGGCAGCCGTGGCTGACGGCACCCGACTGGGCGGGCTGGGCCTTGCCGCAGTTCAGCGCACCGCCCAGTACGTAGGTCTGCGGGCCGCCGACGGCTTCCATGGATCCCCAGAAGTCCGTGGTGGTGGCCTGGTACGCGACGTCGCGCAGTTGGCCGTCCAGCTTGCCGTCGGTGATCTTGAAGAAGCGCTGGCCGGTGAACTGGAAGTTGTACCGCTGCATGTCGATCGACCAGGACTTGTTCCCGACGATGTAGATGCCGTTCTTCACCCGGCCGATCAGCTCCTCGGTCGACGGACCACCGGTGGCCGGCTGCAGGGACACGTTGGCCATCCGCTGGATCGGGATGTGGCCGGGGGAGTCGGCGTACGCGCAGCCGTTGGACCGCTCGGTGCCGAGCACCTCGGCGTTCACGCGGGCCATCCGGCGATCCACCTGGTAGCCGACCAGGATCCCGTCCTTGACCAGGTCCCACTGCTGCCCGGCGACCCCCTCGTCGTCGTACCCGATCGTCGAGAGGCCGTGCTGGACGGTGCGGTCGCCGGTGATCTGCATGACCGGTGAGCCGTACTTGAGGCTGCCCAGCTTGTCGAGGGTGGCGAAGCTGGTGCCGGCGTAGTTGGCCTCGTAGCCGAGCGCGCGGTCCAGTTCGGTGGCGTGCCCGATCGACTCGTGGATGGTCAGCCAGAGGTTGGTCGGATCGATCACCAGGTCGTACTCACCCGCCTCGACGCTCGGCGCCGCCATCTTCTCGGCGAGCCAGCCCGGGAGCTGGGCGAGTTCCTCGTCCCAGTTCCAGCCGGTGCCGGTCATGTACTCCCAGCCCCGGCCGGCGGGCGGCGCGCAGGTGTCCATCGTGTCGAAGCGGCCGGTCTCGGTGTCCACGGCGATGGCCTGGAGGTTCGGGCCGATCCGGACCCGCTGCTGGGTGAAGGAGCTGCCTTCGGAGTTCGCGTAGAACTTGCACTCGTGCACCGAGGTGACGTGCACGTTCACGTGCGAGACGCCCTCGGCCGACAGCACCCGGTCGCTGTAGTCGGTGAGCAGCGCGACCTTCTCGGCCCGCGGCAGGCTGACCGGATCGATCTCGTACGCCGACACCCAGGTCACGTCGTCGTACACGGGCTCGCCGGCCAGCTCGATCGGCTCACTGTTGATCGGCCGGGACACCTGGGCCATGTTGACCGCCTGCTCGGCGACCCGGACAGCCTCGTCGGTGGTCAGCGCGACCCCGGCGGCGAACCCCCAGGTCCCGTCGTGGATCACCCGGACGGCAAGCCCGAGATCCTCGTCGTCGCGAGCGCTCTCCAGCACACTGTCGCGTAGCGAGATCGACTCGGACCGGATCCGTTCCAGCCGGAATTCGGCGTACGTCGCGCCGAGATCCTTGGCGCGTTGCAGCGCGGCGTCGGCCAGTTCGTGGCGGGGCAGGTCAAGGAAGGAAGCATCGACTTCGGGCACGGGTTCGACCCTAGGCCATCACCTGTACTTCGCTCTCGCGGCGCCTGTGTTGCGTCTTCACTGGAGTGGTCGGGCACTATCGTCGGCTGCGTGCTGTTGCCCGACGCGTCCGTGCCTGGGGCGGACCTGCCTGTCCGTGCCGTCCTGCCCGCCACGGTCGAGGCGGTGCGCCGCCGCGGTACGGCGATCCTGGTCGCGCCGCCCGGATCGGGGAAGACGTCCCTGCTGCCCCTCGCTCTCGCCGATGCGCTCGACGGCACGATCATCGTGGCCGAGCCGCGACGGATGGCGACGCGCGCCGCCGCGACCCGGCTGGCGTCGCTGGCCGGCGAACCGCTTGGGCGGCGGATCGGCTACGCGATGCGTGGCGAACGCAGCGGCGGCCGAGACGTTCGCGTCGAGGTGGTGACGACAGGGCTTCTCGTACGGCGGCTGCAGCAGAACCCGGAACTCCCCGGGGTCGCAGCAGTGGTGATCGACGAATGCCACGAGCGGCACCTCGACGCCGATCTCCTGCTCGCGTTCTGCGTCGACGTCCAGACGAACCTGCGTGAGGACCTCGCGATCGTCGCGACTTCGGCGACCCCGGACACGCTGAGGTTGAGCCGCGCGTTGGCCGCCGCCGTGGACCTGCCCGCTCCAGTGATCACCGCGTCGGCGGCGTTGTTCGAGGTGGCGATCGAGTGGGCGCCGCCTCCGGTCCCGGTGCCGTTGCTCCCCGGCGGGCGGGTCGACCCACGGCTGCTGGATCACGTCGCCGCGGTCGTCCAGCGCGCACTGAAGGAGAACGACGGCGACATCCTCGTGTTCGTGCCGGGTGAGGCCGAGATCAACGGGGTGGCGCGGCGGTTGGCCGGGCAGAACGTGCTGCCGTTGTTCGGTCGGCAGTCGCGGGCTGAGCAGGACCGTGCGTTGGCCCCGGGTGCTGAGCGGCGGATCGTGGTG
>NZ_DASRXP010000532.1:0-5670 GCF_035687465.1 Kribbella sp. | reverse complement strand
ACGGTCAGCGGCAGACCGGTTCCTGGTCACCAGCTTTCCGCATAGAGGTGAACGCCCGACTTCGCCCGTATGTCACCCCCGAGAAGTTCGCGGCGGGTGTCTCAACTGGTGGGGGCGACTCGGCGGCACGAGTAGGCGACTGCATCGCGGCCGATCCGGGTCACGATGAGGGTGGCGCTGGCGGAGCCCTTGGGGGCCAGCTTCTTGCGGAGTGTCGCCGGGTCGAAGTCGACACCGCGCTTCTTGATCTCCAGAGTCCCGATGTCCTCCGAGCGGACCCAGGCCTTCAACGCCTTCTCGCGATACGGCAGCGTCTCCACCACCTCGTACACAGAGGCCAGCGGCGTCGCCACGAGGGAAGCGCCGGTCACATAGGCGATTCGCGGATCCAGCAGCCAACCATCGACAGCTGAAGCCACAGCAGTGACCAGGCCGGCCCGGACCACTGCACCGTCGGGTTCGTAGATGTACTGCCCGATCGGACCACACTCCGCCTCCGGTGCACTCGTCACGGTTGCTCCGCTCGGGAGGAGGGTCGCCCGGCGCGCTGTGCCCGCATAGAACTTGCCGGACCACAGCGCAGCCTCCTTGACCTCCCCTGCATCACTAACCCACTCCGCTTCCACGCCGTCCGGGACGGCTTCGTGCGGGATGCCCGGCGCGACCTTGACGCAAGCAGTACCGGTCAGGAGGTCAGTGATGAAGGACCACGGCGGTGAGTAGGCGTTGTGGTCGAACACGCGCTTCCCGTCCGCCCGCCGCGCTGGATCAGCGAACACGACCTCGTACTGCGTGACATCGTGCTGCTGGGCTTCCCCCACGAGCACCTCACCGGGTAACCCCAGGCCCGTGAGGTTCGCGCGAGCCGCTGCAGCCGTGGCCGGATCCCGCTCGACACCAGTGACCCGGAGACCGGCCCGGGCCGCGCTGATGAGGTCACCCCCGATGCCGCAGCCCAGGTCGACCACAGTTGCGCCCGGAAGTGTCGCGGCGATCCGGGCGGCCCGGTGTGAGCCGACTGTCGACCGGGTGGCCTGCTCCAGGCCGTCCGGCGTGAAGTACATCCGCGCCGCATCCGCCGGGCCGAACTTGGCGACGGCCCGGTGGCGCAGCGACGCCTGCGTGACCGCGGCGGTCACCACAGCAGCGTCGTACCGGCGGCGGAGTTTCTCGACCAGCTGCAGTTCGCTGCCGGGGGTGAACGCCGCGCAGGCTGCGGCGAGCACCTCGGCCCCGCCTGGGGAGAGCAACGGCGTGATCGAGTCAGGTGTCACTCGCCCCAGTCTGCCTTGAGCCTTAGATCGGGCTGTAGCAGGCGGAGCTCCAGATCTTCTTGGCCGGGTTGTACAGCCGCCAGTTCATCGCGGAGCGGGTCTGCGGGCCGTAGACGCCGTCGACGGTGATCTTGTGCCGCCGCTGGACGTTCTGCACCGCGGTGCGGGTCTTGCTGCCGAACTTGCCGTCGACGGTCAGCTTGGCGCCGTAGCAGTAGTTCAGGTTGGTCTGGAGCTGGCGGATCGCGAGCCAGGGCGTGCCGCCGGGGTACTGCGGGAAGCGGTACGGGAGGTCGCCGTACTTGAGGTTGCACTTCCAGCCGGCGTTGCTCTCCCAGGTCATCGGCACCGGGATCGCCCAGCCGTTACGGACGCCGACCAGCTGCACCCGCTCGCATGCCTCGAGGACCGCGGCTGCGGCGGCCTTGGCTGAGACGGACGCTGCCGCCGCGCCTGTGGTGGACTGCTGGCGGACGGTGGGCACGGCCTCGGAAGAGGTGGCGACGAGTGTGCTGCCGACGGCCAGGACTGCTGCCCAGCCGACGGCGACTGCGATGCGGAATGGTTTCGAGCGCAGCTCCATGATTGGGTCCCCTCTTACTGTGGATCCCGGCCGACCGGAATCCCTACTGGTAGGACACTGGGGACGGCCGGGAGGTTGAGTAACAAGTTGGATCGGCTTCCGAAACCGGCCGGTGACCACGGGACCCTGCTGTTCGCCGGTGGCGATCTTCTGGCACTCGAGTTGACCGAGTGCTAATCGCGGCCTAGATTCGGTGTTGGCACTCTCCACTCGAGGGTGCCAGCGGCCCGGCCTCTGATCCCCGCGACGGCAGAGGCGTACGGCCGCCAGTTGCACCCCCGAACACAGACAAGAATCTCGACCGTGGAGGTCAGCAAGTGTCGGTCACGATCAAGCCGCTCGAGGACCGAATCCTCGTTGCGCCGCTCGAAGCCGAGCAGACCACGAAGTCCGGCCTGGTGATTCCGGACACCGCCAAGGAGAAGCCGCAGGAGGGCGAGGTCATCGCCACCGGCCCCGGCCGCATCGACGACAACGGCAACCGCGTCCCGCTGGACGTGAACGTCGGTGACAAGGTCATCTACTCGAAGTACGGCGGCACCGAGGTCAAGTACGACGGCCAGGACTACCTGATCCTGGGCGCCCGCGACATCCTCGCAGTCGTCACCAAGTGACGATCGCTCGTTCCTGACTGATACCGCTCCGGTGCCGGCTTCCGGTGCCGGGGCGGAATCGGTTCAGGGCCGCGAGCACCATTGTTGAAACTCAGAGAGGGACTAGTTTTCCATGCCGAAGATCCTCGAGTTCGACGAGAACGCGCGGCGCGCACTGGAGCGCGGCGTCGACAAGCTCGCGAACACGGTGAAGGTGACGCTGGGGCCGAAGGGCCGCTACGTCGTGCTGGACAAGAAGTGGGGCGCCCCGACCATCACCAACGACGGTGTCACCGTCGCCCGTGAGGTCGAGCTGGACGACCCGTTCGAGAACCTCGGTGCGCAGCTGGCCAAGGAAGTTGCCACCAAGACCAACGACATCGCCGGTGACGGGACCACCACGGCCACCGTGCTGGCACAGGCCCTGGTGCACGAGGGCCTGCGGGCCGTCGCGGCCGGTGTCAACCCAATGGGCCTGAAGAAGGGCATCGAGGCTGCCGTCGAGGCAGTGACCGCGAAGCTCATCGAGACCGCCCGGCCGGTGGACGACAAGGGCGACATGGCCCACGTCGCCACCATCTCCGCTCGGGACGCCGAGATCGGCGCCCTGATCGCGGAAGCCTTCGACAAGGTCGGCAAGGACGGTGTGATCACCGTCGAGGAGTCGAACACCTTCGGCACCGAGCTCGAGTTCACCGAGGGCATGCAGTTCGACAAGGGCTTCATCTCGCCCTACTTCATCACCGACGCCGAGGGTGGCGAAGCGGTGCTGGACGACCCGTACATCCTCATCCACCAGGGCAAGATCTCCGCTGTCGCGGACCTGCTGCCGCTGTTGGAGAAGGTCGTGCAGTCCGGCAAGACGCTGCTGATCATCGCCGAGGACGTCGAGGGTGAGGCCCTGTCGACCCTGGTCGTGAACAAGATCCGTGGCAACTTCACCTCCGTCGCCGTCAAGGCGCCGGGCTTCGGCGACCGCCGCAAGGCGATGCTCGAGGACCTGGCCGCGCTGACCGGCGCACAGGTGATCGCGCCTGAGGTCGGCCTCAAGCTGGACCAGGTCGGGCTCGAGGTACTCGGTACCGCTCGCCGGATCGTCGTCACCAAGGACAACACCACGGTGGTCGAGGGTGCCGGCAAGTCCGACGAGATCGAGTCCCGGGTCAACCAGATCAAGGCCGAGATCGAGCGGACCGACTCCGACTGGGACCGCGAGAAGCTGCAGGAGCGGCTGGCCAAGCTGGCGGGTGGCGTCTGCGTGATCAAGGTCGGCGCGGCCACCGAGGTCGAGCTGAAGGAGAAGAAGCACCGCATCGAGGACGCCGTGTCGGCGACCCGTGCGGCGATCGAGGAGGGCATCGTCGCCGGTGGCGGCTCCGCTCTCGTCCACGCCGCCGCGGTGCTGGAGAACGGCCTGGACCTGGAGGGCGACGAGCTCGCCGGTGTCCGGATCGTCCGCAAGGCGATCGTCGAGCCGCTGCGCTGGATCGCCGAGAACGGTGGTTACGAGGGTTACGTCGTCACCGCCAAGGTCGCCGAGATGGAGGTCGGTAGTGGCTTCAACGCCGCCACCGGCGAGTACGGCGACCTGCTGGCCCAGGGCGTGCTCGACCCGGTCAAGGTGACCCGGTCCGCGCTGGCCAACGCAGGCTCGATCGCAGCGCTGCTGCTCACCACCGAAACACTGATCGTCGACAAGCCCGAGGACGAGGAGCCCGCAGCCGCGGGCCACGGCCACGGCCACGGTCACTGATCAACAGCACCACCCAGAACTGCCCGGCTCGGTCCTCGGACCAGCCGGGCAGTTCCCTTTCCTACCGCGGAAAGTGCCCCCGCGGCCGGGGGTCCGGAGACCGATCACTGGTTGTAGTGGAAAAGGTGAAGTGATCACTAATTGCCACTATGCAACGGGGGGCTGTGGCCGTACTATTTTCCACGCTGACCGGTCTGATCCGAGGGGGGCGAGGTGACCGAGGTCCAATTGCCGCACACCCATGATCGGGTCGAGCTTCGTGATCTTGCCGCGCTTGCCGGCGCGGGTGACGGGACAGCTCTGAACGACCTGCTCACGCGGGTGAGGGCCGTTGCCCACCGCTACGTGCGGTCGAGGCTGTGGACCTACCCCGGCGGCGCCGACATGGTCGATGACG
The DNA here is from genome assembly GCF_035687465.1 of Kribbella sp. Lineage (NCBI taxonomy): Bacteria > Bacillati > Actinomycetota > Actinomycetes > Propionibacteriales > Kribbellaceae > Kribbella > Kribbella sp. Next base: position 1,070 of record NZ_DASRXP010000532.1, on the reverse strand, counting down.
TCGCGCAGGAGGTTTGTGTCGCGGTCTTCGGCGCTCTCGGCCGGTACCGGGACGAGGGGAGGCCTTTCGAGGCCTTCGTGTACGGCATCGCGGCCCGCAAGGTCGCCGACGCGCAGCGTGCGTTCGCGAACGCGGACGTGTCGACGCCGGACCTGCCGGACGGGGCGGACGAATCGCCCACGCCGGAGGAGCACGCGGTCAGGCACTCAGAGGTCCAGCACATCGTGGCGCTGCTGGACAGATTGCCGGAGAAACTGCGGGAGATCCTGCGGCTCCGGGTAGTCGCGGGGATGTCAGCCGAGGAGACCGGCCGGGCACTGGGGATGACACCGGGGGCGGTGAGGGTCGCACAGCATCGGGCGTTGAACACGCTCAGGGGGTTTGTGGGACATGAGGCAAAGTTGGAACGACGGACAGGGGAGGAGCGACATGGCTGAACGTTTTGATCTCGATGCGATCGAAGCCGATGACGCGCTCCTCGACCTGCTCGCAGCCGGTGGGGAGTCCGCCTGGGAGGCGGGCCAGCACGACCCGGCCCTGATGCTGCTGGCCGACCTTCGGCTCGCGGTGGAGGTCGAGGACGAGCTCCCGGTGGAGACCATCGACGATCCGGAGAGTTTCCTGGCGCGCTGTGCGGCGCTGAACCCGGTGACCGACCCGTTCGCCCGGAAGATGGCGGCACGCGGGTTCGCGCTCGGCGTCGCCGCGGTGGCCGCGCTGTCGGTGTCCGGGGTGGCCGCGGCCGTCAACGGGAACCCGCTCGCGCCGTACGAGTCGGTGATCGAGAAGGTCGTCGACGGGCTGCGTCCCGAGACCAGCAGCTACCCGAAGGACGAGATCGGCGGCCTGCCGGCGCTCGACAAGTCGAAGATCGTCAAGGTCGGCAAGGACTTCCAGAAGAAGCAGCAGGCCAAGCAGGTCGAAGAGGACCAGAAGCGGACCGACCCGTTCGGCATCGGTATCGGTCTCGACACCGAGAACAACGGGATCGCGATGCCGCCGTTGGCGCGGCCCAAGCCGCCGCAGGTGGACAGGCCGACCACGACCAAGGTGGACACTCCCCCGACGCC
>NZ_DASRXP010000531.1:0-12645 GCF_035687465.1 Kribbella sp. | reverse complement strand
TCCTTGACCCGGCCGACCCGATCGCCGAAGAAGAGGTGCGTGACCTCGGTGAGGGAGGTGCCGCCGGCCTCGATCGCCTGACGATGCACGGCGTCCGCGTCCTCGACGTACAGGCGCAGGAAAGCCGGGGTCGACGGCCAGTCGGGCCTCGCGTCGAACATCATCACCATCGCGTTCCCGATCCGCATCTCCGCGTGCCCGATCACGCCGTTCTCGTCGGCGAGGCGGCTCACCTCCACCGCGTCGAACGCGGCGGTCAGCCACGCCATCACCCCGTCCGTGTCCTTCGAGATGATCCAGGGCGTCACGGTGGTGTACCCATCAGGAATCGGCATGACCTTGCTCCCTTGTCGTCGTCGTTGTGCTTGACGCTACGGGCGGTTGCGGCCAGGTCCTGTCCTCTACTTGCCGAGTTCGGCGGCCTTCAGCGCGCGGCGTTGCATCACGTCGGGGCGTTGCCGGGCGGACGTGCTGATGGCCTGCTCGCGGGCTTCCGGGGTGAGGTGGTCGATGTAGACCTGGCCGTGGAGGTGCTGGGTCTCGTGCTGGAGGCAGCGCGCGAAGTAGCCAGCCGCGTCCAGGATGAACGGGCGTCCTTCGAGGTCGTAGCCGTGCAGGGTGGCGCGGGCCGGACGCGGGAGTCTCGCGGAGGCGCCGGGGAGGGACAAGCAGCCCTCGCTGTCGTTGTCCTCGCCGAAGAGGCCGGCCGACGCTTCGACGCGTGGGTTGAAGACGTGGCCGACATGCCGGGTGCCGTACTCGTCGGTCAGGTCGTAGACGAACAACCGCACGTCGACGCCGACCTGGTTCGCGGCGAGGCCGCAGCCGTTGGCGATCCAGAGGGTCGTGAACATGTCGTCGATCAGCTTCGACCACCTCGCCCGGCCGAACTCGACCACTTCCCGACAGGGCAGATGCAGGATCGACTCGCCGACCTCCGTGATCCGCAGCGGCTCACCGCGACGAACCTCGTCGGTGACGGGCGGAAGGGTCATGGCCGGACGACCTTGGATGAGCGTACGCACGAAAAGACAATACTTTGCAAAGCTCGAAGTCCTCTGGCTGATCGAGCCGGTCCCGGACGCCGCCGGCCGGATCGAACCCTGGCGCCGGACCGTCACCCACGAGTCCACACTGAATCGCGAACTGGAAGATGTCGCCTACGCCAGCTGGCTCGAGCAACGCACCGAGTCAGCCCACCCGCAGGACTTCGCCTTCAGCGAGGTGGTCTCCCTCACCGAGGGCCAACTCTGGGAACTCCGCGCCCGCCTGCGCCGCGTAGTACAGGACTACGTCACTGAGGCCGACGCCGACGCGACGGAGACAGCTGTGGTCATCCGCGCGTTTCCGATGGATCAGGGCTGACGTGGACGGTCGCGGTGTGAAGTTTGGGGAGGGAACGCTGGAGTTGGTCGTGGGCCTGGTGGGCGATGGTGTGGGCGTCGGTCAGGCTGAGGCCCGGGTCGACGAGCACGCTGGTTTCGGCGCGGATGCGGTGACCTGTCCAGCGCAGCCGAAGGTCGTCGATGCCGTTGACACCCGGTGTGGACCGTAGGGCGCTCTCGGCTGCTTCGACCAACTCTGGATCGACGCCATCCATCAGTCGGCGCCAGACATCGGTCGCCGCACCCCGCAGTACGACGAGGATCGCCACCGTGATGGCTAGTCCGACGATCGGGTCGGCGAGGGGAAATCCGGCCAGCACCCCGAGCGCGCCCAGCACCACCGCGAGCGAGGTGAACCCGTCGGTGCGTGCGTGCAGGCCGTCCGCGACCAGAGCGGCCGAACCGATCCGGCGGCCGACGCGGATCCGGTAGACCGCCACCAGTTCGTTGCCCGCGAACCCGACCAGGCCGGCACAGATCAGTACGCCGAGATGGTCGAGCGGGCGGGGATCCAGGAGCCGGGTGATCGACTGGTATCCGGCGACCACCGCCGACAGGGCGATCATCGCGATGATGAATACCCCCGCGAGATCCTCGGCCCGGCCGAAGCCGTACGTGTAGCGCTTGGTCGCCGGGCGGCGCGCGAGGGCGAACGCGGCCCAGAGCGGCACGGCAGTCAACGCGTCGGAGAAGTTGTGCACGGTATCGGCGAGCAGCGCCACCGAGCCCGTGAACGCGACCAGCAGAGCCTGCACAACCGCCGCCGCACCGAGAACGACCAGGCTGATCTTCACTGCCCGAATGCCGTCCGCATTGCTTTCCAGCGCGGCGTCCACCGACTCCCCCACACCATGCGAGTGCGGCTTCACCAGGCCGCGGATCCAGCCGCGAACACCGTCGCCTTCATGACCGTGCCCGTGCCCGTGTCCACTCATGAGCTCATGCTACCTGCGCAAGCATGCATACACGCAAGTAGGCAGGTTCGAGGTAGCGTGCGGGTATGCACTCGTCGATCGAAGACTTCGAGATGCCGAACGATGAGCAGGTGCATCTCGCCGCGGAATCGTTCCGGCTGCTGGCCGAACCGACCAGGATCAAGGTGCTCTGGGCCTTGTTGCAGGGCGAGTCCTCGGTCGCCTGCCTAGCCGAACTGACCGGCGCCGCCCCGGCAGCGGTCAGCCAGCACCTAGCCAAACTCCGGCTGGCCGGCCTGGTCAGAGGACGCCGCGAAGGCACCTTCGTCTACTACTCGGCCGCGAACCACCACGTCCGCAGTCTCCTCGACCAGGCCCTCTTCCACGCCGATCACCTCGATCGGAACCTGACTGACTGATCTAGTGCTGGGCGGGCGCGAACAGCTCGAGCTGGATGTTGTCCTGGTCCCGGAACACCAGAACCGAGGCGTAGGGCTCGTCGGCGATGGGCGACTGGGTGAGCGGCTTGTCTGCCACCCCGCTGCGGATCACCCCGTGGGTTTCGAGGTGGTCCTGCCACTGCACGAGATCCGCGCGGTTCGCGACCGTGAAGCCGGCATGATCGAGCCCCGTCGTCGTCTCCGCGCAAAGGTCGCCGTTGTTGGTCTCGTGGTGGTGCAGGGCGATCATCAACTCATGGTCGGCGTCGGCGAGGATCCGCCCGAGGCCGCCGTGATGCGGGATGTCCATCACCGGCTGGACGTCGAAGACGTCGCTGTACCACTGGACGCTCGCCTCCAGATCGGTCACGGTCAACGCGAGATGGTGCAGCCTTACTGGACTCACAGTGGACATGGTTGCCCCCTTCAGGAACTGGTCCTCGCGAACTCGGCGAGGAACATCCGGGTGACGTCGTCGACGAGCCGGGTCCACCGGTCGCCACCAGGGTCGTTGGAGACCTGCTGGTCGACCAGGCCGGTCGTCACGGCGGTCCAGATGTCGAGGTACCGCGGATCGTGCACGCCATTGCGCGCGAGGAGCTCGCGAGTGACCTCCAGGGCCTGAACGGCGAGCTCATAGGACTCCGGCGACGGCGTGAACCCAGGCACGGAGTGCTGGAACAGCAACTGGTAACGCGGCACGTCGGACACGCAGAACGTGATGAACGCCCTCGCCTCGGTGAGCAGGTCCTGCCGCGGGTCGTCGGTGACCGGCAGTCCGGCCTTGAGGTCGATGAACTCCCGCGCCGCGTCGGCGAACATCGAGTCGAAGATCGCGTTCTTGGACTCGAAGTAGGCGTAGACGGTCGGTGTCGTGATCCCCGCCCGCTTGGCCAACTCCCGCAGCGACAACGAAGCCAGGCCTTCCTCCCGCACCAACCCCCACGCAGCCGCCAGCACTGAAGCCCGAGCACTCTCCCGCCGAGCTTCTCGCCAACTGCCACCAGCTGGTTCCTTTAACATAGTTCAGATTATTTGCACACCGTATAAATCTTGTCAATGCCCTACCTTCGTCGGGTCTTGGTGAGGATGTAAACCGTCGGGGTGACACCGCTGTAGCGGAGGACGCGGGTTCTGACGATCTTGAGGTTGGGGGTTCGGGCCACGGCAGTGAGGAACAGGCGTTTGTCGTCTGTCAGGAGGACGGCGCGGCCCGCAGGGTCAAGGACGCGGGCGATCTCGCTCAGGAGCGCCGGGTAGAGGCGGGAGTTGTTGGCATGACTGCCGACCAGCTTGCCGAAGGGCAGGTTGGCGAGCAGTCGGTCGATGCCGTGGTCAGGGTAGTCGAGCTGTTCAGCCTGTGCGACTGCGAGCGACGCCGTGACGCCGCAGCGGGTCAGGTTGAGGTCAGCCAGTCTGATGGCGGCTGGATCGTGGTCGGAGCCGAGCACAGTGAGACCGGGCACCGAGTGGGCAGCTGCGATGAGGAGGGTGCCGGTCCCGCAGCAGGGGTCGAGAATCCGCTGACCCGGGCTGATCTTGGCGAGCCTGGCCAAGATCTCGCCGACGACCGGTTTGGTTGACCAAGGCAACCGCTCGAGCCGGCCGAACCGCCGGGACCAGGAGAACGGTCCGATCTCCGCCTCCCACCCGGCGGCTGTGGCGATGAAGTTCACCACCCAGTCGCTCGGGTCCTCGATCCAGCCGAGCTCAGCGGTCAGGGCGATCCGCAGTACGCCGGCATCCGTCGTACCAGGGGCGATCCTGAAACGCAGTGGTGCGTCTGAGGTCAGCGCCGAGATCACCCCGCGCCCGGCTGATCGCAGCACGCCGCCAACGTCGGCAAGGGGAACGGCCAGGGAACTGAAGAGCCGGACGTCCCGCAGTTCGCGCAACGTGCCGAGGACTCGACAGGTCACTCGCCCGTCGGAGCGGTCGAGGGGATTCAGAGGGGCGAGCAGGTCCTCGGCACCCGAGATCGTGCGGAGGGCGACCAGATCGTCGACCACGCGGTCGAGGTCGAGGCAGGCAGAACTGATGGCAGGGTTGAACATTGGACTCCTGAAGAGCGCCGGATGCGGTCGATGGGCGACGCGACATGCGGGCAGCGGCACGCGCCCTACCGGATCAGCAGGGGTGCCTCAGTGCTGCGCACGTCTTCAGGAGTTGGTTTGCATCGAGAGCGACTCTAGCCTGCCCTCGCCGGGAGGCGGTGTTTGACTCTGACACAGTGTTAGGTCGTAGACCTTCGGTATGAGTGAGATCGAGTTCAGGACCGCGGGTGAGATCGCCGCGGATATCCGTCATGGCAGGGTGTCGTCCCTTGAGGCGACCGAACGTCTGCTGGCCCGCGTCGCGGTGTCTTCTGCTGTGAACGCTGTGGTCGAGACTTGTCCGGACGAGGCTCTCGAGGCCGCGGCCAGGGCTGACCGGGCTGTCGCGGCCGGCGACGAACTGGGGCCACTGCATGGGGTTCCGATGACCGTGAAGGACGCCATCAACGTCGCCGGTCTGCACACCACCTGGGGCAATCCTGCCTTCGCCGACTATGTCGCCGATTGGGATGCAACCCTCGTACGGCGATTACGCGGCGCGGGCGCGATCGTCTTCGGCAAGAGCAACGTCCACACCATGCTCGGTGACTTCGGCCAGACGGACAACGAGGTCTACGGGCGCACGAACAACCCGCATGACCTCACGCGGACGCCGGGTGGCTCGAGCGGAGGTGGTGCCGCGGCCTTGGCGGCGGGCCTGACCTACCTGGAGTACGGGTCCGATCTGGCCGGCTCGATCCGCCTTCCCGCTGCCTATTGCGGGGTGTATGGGTTGAAGCCGAGCGCCGGCGTGGTTCCGCTGCACGGGTTCCAACCACCCGGACCGCCTGCGCTCGAGACCGAGTTCCCCAACATCTCCAACGTCGGCCCGCTGGCCAGGTCTGCCGGAGACCTCAGGACCGCGCTCCAGGTGACGGGTGGCCCGGTGAGCGAGGCGATGTCGTGGCGGCTGACACCTTCGCGGCACCAGCGGCTCGCCGACTTCCGGGTCGGGGTCGTGCTCGACCATGAGCAGGCACGGGTCTCCAGCGAGGTCGGGGCGGTGCTGTCCGACAAGGTCGACAGTCTTGCCCGTCAGGGGGTGAAGGTCGTCGAGGGCTGGCCTGACGACGTGAACCCGGTCGAGCAACTGGAGGCGTTCGGATTCCAGGTCGAACTGTTCTTCGCACTGCACGGCTCGGATCCGGACTTCGCGACCCTGGCAGAGGTGATCGAGCAGGAGCACCGTCGGCTGGCCGCGCGGGCGGCGTGGCAACGGTACTTCCGCGAGGTCGATGTCTTCCTCTGCCCGACGAGTTTCACCACGGCGTTCCCGCACGACGCGAGCCCGTTCGACGAGCGCACGATCACGACCTCCCACGGCGAGCAGCCCTACGACGCCCAGGCCTTCTGGATCTCGCCCGCCTCGCTGACCGGACTTCCAGCGCTGAACCTGCCCGCCGGCCGGACCGCGGAGGGACTGCCGGTCGGTCTGCAGGTCATTGGGCCGTGGCAGCAGGACGACACCGTCATCACGTTCGCCGAATTGGCCGCTGGGTGACGACTGCTGATTGACTTCGACCAGCACGGAGAGGACCGGGGATGTTCGCGATCGGGGATTTCGCCAAGCACGGACGGGTGTCGGTGCGGATGCTGCGCCACTACGACGCCATCGGGTTGCTGCGCCCTGCCCAGGTGGACCCCAGTACCGGCTACCGCAACTACGAGGTCGGCCAACTGGCCGAGCTGAACCAGATCGTCGCGTTGAAGAACCTCGGCTTCACGCTGGAACAGGTGCGCACGATGATCGCCGACTCGCTCAGCCCGACCGAGGTGCGGGCGATGCTGACGATGCGGCGAGCCGAGCTCGAGTCCGAGCTGGCCGAGCGATCCGCCCGCCTGGCCGAGGTCGAGGCACGGATCTGGAGCATCGAGGCCGCTACCTTCGGGCATTACTACGACATCGTGATCAAGGATCTGGCGTCGGTCCGGTTGGTGGAGCTGAGCACCACCGCGGCCAGTTTCACCCCGGCCGACATCGGCCCGGAGGTCTATCCGTTGTGCGAGGAACTGGGCCGACGCCTCGTGGATGCCACCGTCAAGGCGACCGGGCAGTTGATCTGCTACTACGAACGCAGCCCGGACTCCGAGGACGAAGTACTGGTGCATGCAGCGGTGCCGGCGTCGGTCGATGCGGACGACGAGCTCAACGGCCTGACAGTCGTCGACCTACCGGCCACCCGCGCCGCGACCGTGGTCCATCGCGGTTCCATGGACGCGGTCCTGCCCAGCTGGCAAGCGCTGGCCCGCTGGATCGATGACCACGAACTCCGATCGACCGGACCAGCGCGCGAGCTCTACCTCGACTGCCCAGACGACAGATCCCAGTGGGTGACCGAACTGCAGGAGCCCATCGACTAGTCAGTCCCGGATCACGAAGCCCTCCTTCACCAGCCAGTCCATCGCGACGTCGGCCGGCTCCCTACCGTCCACGTCCACCTCGGAGTTCAGCTCGATCAGCACCTCGTCGGTCAGCTTGTCACTCACAGGCTTCAGCAACTCCCGCAACTGCGGATACTCGTCCAGCACCTTCTTGGCCACCACCGGCGCGACGTTGTACGCCGGGAAGTACGACTTGTCGTCCTCGAGCACCACCAGATCGAGCGACTTGATCCGTCCGTCGGTCGTGAAGATCTCCCCGAACAAGCAATCCCCCTTGTCCGTCGCGGCGTAGACCGCCCCGGTGTCCAACGTGCGGATGTTGTCCCGCGGCACCGCCGACCCCAGCGGTACGCCGTAGTGCTTCAGCATCGGCTCGAACCCGTCGTTGCGGTTCGCGAACTCCGACTCGACGCAGAACGTCCGGTCCTTCGCCGGAACCGAACCGAACTGCGACATCTTGGTCAGTCCTAGCCGCTCGGAGTTCTTCCGGGTCACCGCGAACCCGTAGCTGTTGTTCATCGGTGCCGGGTCCAGCCAGATCAGACCGTATTTCTGCTCGTCCTCCTGGCGGACCGCGTCGTACTGCTTCTTCTTGTCCGGGATGCCGGTGTCATGGCCGAGATAGGAGATCCAGGCAGTGCCGGTGTACTCCCAGGCCATCTGGATCTGGCCGCCGAGCATCGCCTGCCGGGAGGTGTCGCTGCCGGGCATGTTCGTCAGGTCCTTGACCTCGGCACCCGCGGACTGCATCAGGATCGCGGCGATCTTGCCGAGGATCAGCTGCTCCTGGAAGCTCTTCGAACCGATGCCGATGGTCAGCCCGTCGAGGTCCCGTACCGAGGTCAACGGCCCCGACAAGGAACCCGTCGGGACGAATCCGCCACTGGTCCCGAGTCCACAGCCGCCCAGCGCCAGTACGAAAGCAGCACCGGCCGCTACTGTTCTGAAGGCCTTCACCCGAGCCCCCTTGGTCGAGTGATCTCCTCCAGCAAGCGGCCGGCCCAGTCGATCAACAGCGCCAGCGCACCGACCAGCACGGCTCCGCTGATGAGCACCGGGTAGCGGAGCAACCGGATGCCGGTCGTGATCAGGCTGCCGAGACCGCCCGCGTCGATGAACGTCGCGAGGGTGGCCGTTCCTACGACGAGGACCAGCGCGGTTCGGATGCCGGCCATGATCACCGGTACTGCCAGCGGCAGCTCGATCCGGCCGAGCACCGCCCGGTTCGACATCCCCATCCCCCGCCCCGCTTCGACCAAGGTCCGGTCCACTCCTTGCAGGCCGACGATCGTGTTCCGCAGCACCGGCAGTACGGCGTACAGGCAGAGCGCGAGGATCGCCGTCCAGAAGCCGAAGCCCAGCCAGATCGCCAGCAGGACGATCAGCCCGATCACTGGCGCGGCCTGACCCGCGTTGGCCACGGCGACCACCACGGGTGCGGCGCGCCGCAGACCGGGCCTGGTCAGAGCTATGCCGAGCGGTACGGCGACGGCGAGCACGATCACCGTCGCCACGGCGGTGAGCTGGAGATGTTCGAGCGTGAGGCGACCGATCAGACCCCATTGCAGTTGGCGTTGCTCGATCGAGTCGAGCTCGGCCGACGAACGCCAGATCGCCCAGCCCGCGATCACCACGGCGACGAAGAGCGGCTGCCCGAGCAGCAGCCCCCAGCCCGGACGCCGACGACCGGAGGACGCCAGACCCGCGGCAGCCGCCTTCGCGTCGGCGAGATTGCGCTCCTTCGCCGCTGTGTCAGGCGCCGGTTCGAGAGCGGTCACGACGGGACCTCATCCGGCTGAGCGGTCTCCTGGATCCGGTCCAGCACCGCCTGGAAATCCACCACACCGAGGTACTCGTCCCGGCGCCCGGTGACCACCGCGCAGCCGTGACTCGACGTGAGCATGGTGTCCAGCGCGTCGTTCAGGGTGGCCCGCCGGTCGAGGGTGACCAGATCGGTGCCCTCCGCGGGCCCGGGGACGCGGTCCAGTTCGGCGAGATCCTTGGTCCACAGCCAGTCGATCGGCCGACGGCGGTCGTCCAGGACGACCACGTACGAGTCGCCGGCGGACTGGGCCGCCCGCATCGCGCCGGCCGCCGGATCTCCGACCGCGACGAGCGTCCGGTGGCTCAGCTCGACCTCGCTGACCCGGCTCAACGTGAGCTGCTTCAGCGCCGCGCCGGCGCCGACGAAATCGGCGACGAACCGGTCCGCCGGGTTGGCCAGGATCGCCTCGGGGGTGTCGTACTGGGCGATCTTCGCGCCCTCGGTGAGGATCAGGATCCGGTCGCCGAGCTTCACCGCCTCGTCGAAGTCGTGGGTGACGCAGACGATCGTCTTGCGGAGCTCCTCCTGGATGCTCAGCAACTCGTCCTGCAACCGCTGCCGGGTGATCGGGTCGACCGCGCCGAACGGCTCGTCCATCAAGATCACCGGTGGGTCGGCCGCCAGCCCGCGAGCCACCCCGACCCGCTGCTGCTGACCGCCGGACAACTCCCGCGGATACCTGGACCGGTAGCGGTCGGGGTCGAGCCCGACGAGTTCGAGCAACTCGTCCACGCGTTCCGCCGTACGGCGTCTGTCCCAGCCGAGCAGGCCGGGGACCAGGGCGATGTTCTGCGTCACCGTCATGTGCGGGAACAGGCTGCCGCCCTGGATCACGTAGCCGATGTGGCGGCGTAGCTCGTCGTCGTCCTGGCCGTGGATGTCCTTGCCGTCGATCCGGATGCTGCCGGAGGTCGGCTCGATCAGCCGGTTGATCATCTTCAGCGAGGTCGTCTTGCCACAGCCGGACGGCCCGACGAACATGACGATCTCGCCGGCCGGGATGTGCAGGGACAGCCCGTCGACGGCGGCCTTCTTCTGGCCGGGGTATCGCTTGACGACGTCGACCAGGTCGATGTCGACGCCGCTCAGCTCCGGCTCGCCGGCCGTCGTCGTACCGGTCGGGTCGGATTTCAGGTCAGACACGGATCCCCCTCGGGGTGGTCAGCCGGCCGACGAGCAGGAGCAGCGCGTCCAGCACGAGCGCCAGGAGCACCACCCCTGCCGTGCCGACCAGGGCGGAGTTGAGTGCGTTGGCTCCCCCGATCTGGGTGAGGCCGGTGAAGATGAAGCTGCCGAGGCCCGGGCCGAGCACGTACGCCGCGATCGCGGCGATCCCCATCGACATCTGCGCCGAGACGCGGACGCCGGCCAGGATCACGGGCCACGCCAACGGGAGCTCGATCCGCAGCAACGTCCGGATCGCTCCCATGCCCATCCCGCGGGCGGACTCGATCAGGGTCTTGTCCACACCGGCCAGGCCGACCACCGCGTTCCGCAGGATCGGTAGCGAGGCGTAGAAGGTGACGGCCACGACCGAGGTCGCCGTACCGATGCCCGCGACCGGGATCAGCAGGCCGAGCAGGGCGAACGACGGAATGGTGAGCCCGACGGCGCTGATCGCGCTGGCGGCCGAGGCGATCCGGGGGTTGCGATGCACGAGCACCGCCAGGGCCACCGCGACGACGGTCGCGAGGAGGACGCACTGGATGACCAGACTCAGATGCTGGTACGACTGGTAGAGGAGCTGTGACTGGCGTTCGGTGATGTAGTCCCACACGGTGCCTCGATCGACCTCCCTGGTGTCGTATCCCAGGGTGTCCGGGACGTAGCCGGGTGTCAGCTTCCGCACAGGTTAGTCATAACAAGGGGTCAGTCGTTTGAAACCCGCCGCCGGACATGCGGAAGCCCCGCTCATCTGGTCCAGGTGAGCGGGGCTTCCGGGTGGTTCAGTTGAACGAGTCGCCGCAGGCGCAGGAGCCGGTCGCGTTCGGGTTGTCGATCGTGAAGCCCTGCTTCTCGATCGTGTCCACGAAGTCGATCGACGCACCCTTGAGGTACGGCGCGCTCATCCGGTCCGTGACGACGCTGACGCCATCGAAGTCGGCCACCACGTCGCCGTCGAGCTGACGCTCGTCGAAGAACAGCTGGTACCGCAGTCCGGAGCAACCGCCCGGCTGCACGGCGACACGCAGTGCGAGATCGTCGCGACCTTCCTGGTCCAGCAGCGCCTTCACCTTGGACGCGGCCCCGTCGCTCAACAGGATGCCGCTGGCCGTGGTTGCGGCCTGCTCGGTCTGCGCTTCAGTCATTCCTGACTCCAGTCATCTCTTGAGCGCCCGGCCGCTTTGGGCACGAGGCCGTGCGCGGAAGTTCCGCTGTCATTTTGGAGCAACAAGCGCCGCTCCAGAACCATTCCCATGGTCGCACACCAATTCCCAGGATCAACAACATGGCTCATCCGCTCACCGGGCCCAGGTGCGGGCCACCCGTTCGGCGACCGTGGCCAGGGAGCCGTGGGGGTCGGCGAAGGCCTGTTCCTCGCCGACCGCGTCGACCAGGGAGTAGGCGGCCTCGACCCCCATCGTGCGCATCTCCCGGCTCCCGATCGTCACCTTCCCGGCCAGTACTACGCACGGCCGCATCGCGTCGTTCGCCACCTTCGCGACGCCGGCGATCACCTTGCCGTCCTTGGACTGGAAGTCGAACGCGCCCTCGCCGCTCAGCACCAGGTCCACCCGGCCGGCCTTCTCCTTCAACCCGGTCAAGTCGGCGACCAGGTCGATCCCGGAGACGCGCTCGCCACCAAGCAGTAACAGTGCGTAGCCGAGACCGCCCGCGGCCCCGGCACCCTTGGCGTCAGCCGTCTTGCGACCGGCGAGGTCGGCGAACCGGGTCAGCCAGCCGTCGACCGCCGGCTTCCGGTCGTCGGTGATGCCCTTCTGGCTGCCGAAGATGTTGGTCGCCCCGCGCAGCCCGAGCATCGGGTTCTCCACGTCACTCGCCGCGACGAACTCGATGCCGGCCATCCTGGTCCGGGCTGGTTCGAGGTCGACCTCGGTCAGCTGCGCCAGGCCGGTCGCGCCGGCCTCCAGCGCGCCCCCGGTACCGGTGGCTCCGAGAGCGGCCAGGAGTCCCGCACCCGCATCGTTGGTGCCGGACCCGCCCAGGCCGAGGATGATCCGCTTGGCTCCGGCGTCCACAGCAGCCGCGATCAGTTGGCCCACGCCGTACGTGCTCCCGTCCTCGGGGCGACGTTCGGCCGGCTCCACCAGGTGCAGACCACAGGCCTGGGCGGTCTCGACGTACGCAATCTCACCAGCGAGCAGCACGGTCGCGGGCACCTCGCCACCAAGCGGTCCCCGCACGGTCACGGACAACAAGGTGCCGTCGACAACAGCCGCCAGTACGTCGATGAACCCGGGCCCGCCGTCTGCCATCGGCGCGACCAGCACCTCGGCCCCCGGATCACGCCGCCGCCACCCCTCCTCGATCGCGGCCGCAGCCTCGACCGCTGTGAGCGTCCCAGCAAATTTGTCCGGAGCAATCAGCACTCGCATGCCGACATCCTCTCCCACCGCACGCCGCCCCCGCGCACCGCCAGCCATC
>NZ_DASRXP010000530.1:0-4753 GCF_035687465.1 Kribbella sp. | reverse complement strand
CGCTCCGCAGTTGCTCCTCGGGCGGCAGCGACACGTCCGGCGCAGTACGGAGCATCAACTCGGTGGCGGCTGCTTCGATCACGGCGAACTGGAAGTTCTTCTTCGACCCGAAGTAGTGGAACAGCAGCGCGGGGGAGACCTCCGCCTCGGCCGCTACCAGTTCGACCGACAGTTCGCGGTGTGGATCCGCGACGAGCACCCGGCGAGCGGCGTCCAGGATCTGGCTGCGGCGCTCCTCCGGCGGGAGACGCGGGGAGCGCAGTGGCGAGGCGTGCGTCATAGGGGCAGTCTATTGAGTAATGGCTCAACAAGCACCTACTGTTGAGTATCCACTCAACAGCCCGACAGACTCGGAGGCCGCGATGGCTGGCAAGGTCGTACTGATCACAGGCGCGTCCCGGGGGATCGGTGCGGGCGTTGCCCGGCGGCTGGCAGCTGGGGGTGACACGCTCGCGCTGGTCGGGCTGGAACCGGACGAACTGAAGAAGGTCGCCGAGGACTGCGGTCCGGACGCCGGCTGGTGGGAGGCCGATGTCACCGACACCGAGTCCTTGCGGGCCGCCGTCGAGGCCGTCGTCGCGCGGTACGGCCGGATCGATGTCGTGGTCGCGAACGCCGGGATCGCGGCGCCCGGGTTCAGCCGGAGCATGGACCCAGCCGTGTGGGAGCGCGTTCTCGACGTGGACCTGTACGGCGTGTGGCGCACCGTGCACCTGACCTTGCCGCATCTGCTGGCGAGCAAGGGATACCTACTGCTCGTCTCGTCCCTGGCCGCGATCGTCCAGATCCCGGGGATGGCTCCGTACAACGTGGCGAAGGCCGGGGTCGAAGCCATGGGCAACAGCCTCCGCACCGAACTGAAGCACCTCGGTGTCGATGTCGGGGTCGCGCACATGACGTTCGTCGACACCGACATGGTGCGTGGCGTGGACGAGCACCCGGTCTTCGGCAACGTCCGCACCGGCATACCGCTGGCCAGCCGGGTCTACCCGCTGGACTTCGCGGTCGAGAAATTCGGCGAGGGCATCAGAAAGCGCTCTCGCGTCGTGCACGTGCCGGGCTGGATCGGCCCGCTGAAGGCCTTCCGCGGGCTGATTCCTCACCTGGTCGAACTGGGCTCCCGTTTCCGGGTGCCGAAGGCGGACCGCGCCGCGCTGGCGGACATCGAGGCCCGCGGTGCCGCCGAATCCTCGCGAGCCTCGGGCGCCGGCGGCCGTGCAGACTCCCAGAAGGCCGCTGAGAAATGAGCCCGCAGCCCAGCGGAACGGGCCGCCAGTACGACGTGGTGCTCTTCGGGGCCACCGGGTTCACCGGAGCACTGACCGCGGAGTACTTCGCCAAGCATGCTCCGCCAGAGCTCAGCTGGGCGCTGGCCGGCCGCAACCTGACGAAGCTCGAGGCGGTTCGCTCCAAGCTCGGCGTCGAGGTCGATCTGCTCGAGGCCGACGTCGAGGAACCGGAAACGCTGAGAGCGATTGCCGAAGCGACCAGGATCCTCGTCACCACGGTCGGCCCCTACATCCGGTACGGCGAGCCGCTGGTCGCTGCCTGCGCGGAAGCCGGTACCGACTATCTCGACCTCACCGGCGAGCAGGAGTTCGTCGACAAGATGTACGTCGCTTACCACGCCAAGGCGGTCGAGACCGGCGCGCGGATCGTGCACTGCTGTGGGTTCGACTCGATCCCGTACGACCTCGGCGTGCAGTTCACCGTCGAGCAGTTGCCCGAGCGGGTGCCGATCCAGATCGAGGGCCTGGTCCGGGCCGGCGGGAAGCCCTCCGGCGGAACGCTGCACACGGCGATCACAGCCTTCTCCCGGGGCAAGCAGAACCTGGACGCACACCGTGCCAGGCGCCGGACCGAGCCGCGTCCGGAAGGACGAACGGTCAAGGCGGCGCCCGGCCGGATCCATCGCTCCCAGGGATTCTGGGCCGTGCCGTTGCCGACCGTCGATCCGCAGATCGTCCGCTACTCGGCGGCCTTGCTGGACGACTACGGCCCGGACTTCCGCTACTCCCACTTCGCCGCGGTCAAGCAGCTGCCGGTGGTTGCTGGAGGCATCGCCGGTATCGGCCTGCTGGTGGTCGCCGCGCAGATCCCACCGGCCCGCAAGGCCTTGCTGAACAGGATCAAGGCCGGTGAGGGACCGACCGAGCAGCGCCGGGCGAAGTCCTGGTTCAAGGTCCGGTTCGTTGGCTCGGGTGGCGGCAAGCGGGTGATCACCGAGGTGGCCGGTGGCGATCCGGGGTACGAGGAGACCGCCAAGATGCTGAGCGAGTGCGCGCTCTCTCTCGCCCTCGACGATCTCCCGAAGACTTCCGGCCAGGTCACCACCGCCGTCGCGATGGGCCCGGCGCTCCGCGACCGTCTCGTGACCGCCGGCATCACTTTCCGGGTCCTCAGCACCGAGGACTACTGACAGTGCGGGTCGCGTCGGCGGACGGGACAGGGTTGGCGGTCTATGAGTACGGCGACTCGGCCGCGCCGGTGCAGGTCCTGGCGCACGACTGGGGATCGATCCAGGCGTGGCATTTCGTCACCAGCGAGCAGCTCCGGGGGCGGATCACCTCGTTCGTGTCGATCTCGGGTCCTTCGCTGGACCACGCGGGCTACCTCCTTCGCGGCAGGCGGCATCCGGCGGAGTTGGCGAAGCAGTTGCTGCACTCCTGGTACATCTTCTACTTCCAGCTCCCGTGGTTGCCGGAGCGCGGCTGGCGCAAGGGCTGGGGCCATCGCGCCTTCGGGGGACGCGTTCGTCACCACGCCGCTGCAGACCGACGTGGCGCGCTGGGCGCCCAACCTCAGCGTGCAGGTGATCAGGGGCGGGCACTGGTTACCCCGGAACGATCCCGGACTCGTGGCCCGATTGACCTTGGAACACACCCGCCGAGTGGCAGGCTGGCGGGTATGAGAACGATTCTGAACCTGATCTGGCTGGTGCTGGCCGGTTTCTGGCTGGCGATCGGCTACGTGGTCGCCGGTTTGATCTGCTGCATCCTGATCATCACCATCCCGTTCGGCATCGCGTCGTTCCGGATCGCGGGGTTCGCGCTCTGGCCGTTCGGGCGGACCATGGTCGACCGGCCCGGCGCCGGGGCCGGCTCGGTGCTCGGCAACGTGATCTGGGTGATCTTTGCCGGCTGGTGGCTGGCGCTCGGGCACCTGGTCACGGGAATCGCTCTCTGCGTCAGCATCATCGGCATCCCGCTGGGCCTGGCGAACTTCAAGCTGATCCCGATCTCACTCCTCCCGCTGGGCAAGGAGATCGTCTCCACCGACGAGGCCTTCGGCGCCCGGTGAGATCGCTGACCGTCCTCGGGTCTTGTGGGGCGTGGCCGGAGCCGGGGCGGGCGTGTGCCGGCTTCCTGCTCGAGTACGACGGATTCAAGGTCGTGCTAGATCTCGGGTACGCCGCCTTGCCGCAGTTGCTGAAGTACTGCCCGGACGGCGAGGTCGACGCAGTGATCGTGACGCACCAGCACCCCGACCACTGTGTCGACGTGAGCGCCCTGGCCCGGGTCCGTCACTACCAAGCACCCGACGCCGCGCCGATTCCGCTCTACTGCCCGCCCGGCGTTCTCGACGTACTGCGTGCGCTCGAGCCGAATCCCGATCCCGCGACGGTGTTCGACGTACGGGATCTCGCCACGGCTGAGGAGATCGGACCGTTCCGGCTGGAGACCGTCCTCTTACCGCATTACGTGACGAACTTGGGAATTCGCCTCAGCGCACCCGGCGTGACAGTCGCGTACACCGGTGACAGCGGCCCATCGGCGGAGTTGCCCGTACTGGCTCGTGGCACCGACCTCTTCATCTCGGACGCAACGCTGCAAGGGGATTCGCCATCGACGACTCCGCGCTATGTGATGACCGCAGCCGAGGCGGCAACGGCAGCGGCCGGCGCAGAGCGGCTGCTGCTGACGCACTTCTGGCCGGGCTCGGATCGCGCTCTCTCCGTTTCCCAGGCACAGCACGTCTTCCCAGGCGAAGTGATCGCCGCCGACGAAGGCCTGGTCCTCACGCTGTGACCCCGCCACCTTGGGCACGGACCAGCCGCACTCACGCCGATTCCGGCGACTGATCCGTGCTCAAGGCCACGAGGGCAGGCTGAACAGCACCCGAGGGTCGCTCGGGCGTGTGGCGCGCTGAATCAGGACTTCTTGGATGCCTTTTCTACGATTTTTCGGACGTTGGTGAGGGTGCCGCAGTCCTTGTCGATCAGGCGGGCGCGTTCGGCGGCGAAGTCGGCGCCGAGGCGGTCCCGGTCCTCCTGGGTGACGTCCGTGCGGGCCGGGTTCAGGACGTCGCGCTCCTCTTCGTCGAGGTGGTGGGAGAGCGCTTCCGAGAGTTCGTGTTCCTTCTCGCTGAACTCCTCCGAGGACGTGTCCTCGACCTCCATCAACGCCAGCAGGGCCTCATTGCCCTCGTCGTGCTCGTGCTCGGAGTGCTCGACCTCTTCCGCGTCGATCGCCTTCTTCTTGCGCAACCGCGGATAGACCTTCGACTCCTCCGCCTCGGCGTGGGCGATCAATACGGTCGCCAGGTCCGCCAGCACGGCCGCGCGGTCGCTGCGCACGTCCCGCAGTTCGCGCAGCGCCTCCTCGAACCACCGGTGGTCGGCGAGGATGATCTCGACCACGTCACCACCGGTTTGCTGCAGGATCTTCGGCATCCGTCGACCTCCCAAGGCTCTCGCGTCCCAGCCCGGTACCCCGGCAAATTCGCCTGAAACGGTTAATCTGCGCTGATGGCA
>NZ_DASRXP010000529.1:0-12857 GCF_035687465.1 Kribbella sp. | reverse complement strand
CAATCCGTCTACGGCCCGACCACCGACAGCGGGGTGGCGAACCAGTTCGCGGCGATGCCGAGTCTGCATGTCGGGTGGGCGTTCATGGTCGCCGTCTTCCTGATCCGGTACACCCGGTCCCGCTGGCGCTGGTTGTGGATCGCGCATCCCGTCATCACCTTCGCGGTGGTCGTGGTGACCGCGAACCACTACTGGCTGGACGGCCTGATCGCGATCGGACTGGCCCTGCCGTTGCTGCTGATCTTCGACGGCCGACGGGTGCGCCGGGACAGCGCTCGATCCCTTCCCCACCCCACCGCCCCGGACGCGGCACCCGCCGGGGTCAGGAATCCTCAGCTCTCGACCGGGGTGCCGGCGGCGGCCAGTTCCTCGTCGGCGCGGACCAGATAGGGCTCCTGTTCGAGCACCAGGCGGGCCGCGGTCGCGCCGATGTCGAAGTACAGGCCGACGAGTTCGAGCCGGCCCTCGGCCTCGGCCTGGCGAACGCACTCGTAGCTGCGCAGGTTCTGCAGTTGCACCGCGACGTTGGTGACGGACAACTTGTCGACCGGGGCGAGTTTCACCCCGGTCGTCGGGTCGATGATGTCGGGCAGCGCGACGGCCCGGCGTACCGACGGCTCCAGATGACGCAGCCAACTGCGCAGACCCGAGCCGTCCTCCGCGGGGGTGTCGTCCAGTGCGGCGGTGGTGGCGCCGCAGTGCGAGTGGCCGCAGACCACGATCGAGGCCACGCGGAGCACCTTGACCGCCATCTCGACCGCCGCGCCGACGGAGTCGCTGTTCGACCCGTACGGCGGGACGAGGTTGCCGACGTTCCGGACGCAGAACTGGTCGCCCGGTCCGGTGGTGGTGATCATGTTCGGCACGATCCGCGAGTCCGCACAGGTGATGAACAACTGCGTCGGCTGCTGTCCGTCGGCCGCGAGCCTGGCCATCATCGGCCGGATCAGTTCGGCCGAGTCCTCGAACTCGCGGATCCCGTCCAGCATCGCGGCCCGCTGGTCGACCTCGGGAACCACCTGACGCTGCTGCCAGGGAATCAGCCGCCGCGATCGGATGACGTCCCCGCGCAGGGCGGCCCGGAACGCCGAGCGGTTCAGCTCGACCGAGCCACCGCGCGCGAGGTGCCCGCGCCGCCAGTCCTCGATCGCCTCGTACGCCGCGTGGTCCAGATGGTTGACCCGGAGCTCCACCCGGACCGGGGCTCCGGCCGGGATCGTGCGCAACGTGCGGATCAGCGAGGCGACTCCGAGGAAGACGAGCGTGCCCTGGATCCGTACGGTCCAGACGCCGTCCTGCTCGGTCGCGGTGACAGTGGCCCGGGCCAGCCGGTAGAGCACTCGACCGAGGGCCAGGACCAACCCGGCGAGAACCCCCTCGGCCAGACCGAGGACAGCGACGCCGGCCGCGGTCACGACGTACACGAGAAGTTCGTCGTGGCGCCGGAGGGTCCGGATGTGGGCCAGCTGGACCAGGCGTAATCCGGTGACCAGCAGCACGCCCGCGAGAGCGGCCATCGGGATGAGCTCCAGCATCGCGCCCGCGGCGAGCACGAACACCGCGATCCACAGGCCATGCATGATCGCCGAGGCCCGGGTGCGGGCTCCCGCGGCGACGTTGGTCGAACTGCGCACGATGACGCCGGTGACGGGCATGCCACCGAGCGCGCCGGAGACCGCGTTCGCCGCGCCCTGGCCGATCAGTTCGCGGTCGAGGTTGCTCCGCTTGCCGGCATGAAGCTTGTCGACGGCAACGGCCGAGAGCAACGACTCGACACTGGCGACCAGGGCAACAGTCAGCACCGCGGTCGCGATGTCCAGTGCTCCACCTTGGGGCAGCGCCGGCAGGATCAATTCCTGCAACGGGTTGTCCGGCAGGTCGACCCTGGTGACGTCGACCATGAACACGGCGGCCAGGCCGGTAACGGTGACCACGGCAACCAACGGTGCCGGAATCATCTTCAGTTTCGGTAGGCGTGGCCAGGTCAGCAGGATGACGACAGTCAGGACGCCGACCAGGACAGAGGCGGCGTGATGCGCCCACAACTGCTCGGGAAGCCCGGCGAGGTTGGCGATCAGCGAACTCTGCGCCTGACCCCCGAGCACCACGTGGAGTTGCTGGACGGCGATGGTGACGCCGATCCCCGCGAGCATGCCGTGCACGACCGCGGGAGACAGTGAGAGAGCAAGTCGGCCGATCTTGGTGACGCCCAGCAGGACCTGCAGGAGGCCGGCCGCGCAGGTGATGCCGGCCGTCGCGGCCCAGCCGTACTGCGCGACGAGACCGGCGACGACGACGGTGAGACCGGCGGCGGGACCGCTGACCTGCAAGGGCGATCCGCCCAGCGCGCCGGCGACGACACCGCCGACGACCGCGGCGACGAGCCCGGCGATCAGTGGTGCCCCGGAGGCAGCGGCGATGCCCAGGGAGAGGGGGATAGCGATCAGGAAGACCACCAGCGAGGCCGGTAGGTCATGGCGAAGAATGGTCCTCACCGAGGCGCGTTCGGGCGCAGGCTCGGAAGAGGGCGAGGAGTGGGAGGTTGACATGGTCGGCACGGGTCCTCCGGCGTTGGGTGCTCACAGCAACAGAACGTCGAAACAAAGAGTGTCGATCTGGTTACTCATAGTACCCAGTGGATCAAGGGCCGACGACCGGCAATTCGTTGCCGCAGGCGCGGATCCCCGGCACCGTGGCGAAATCGTTGCCTCCGGCCCGCTGGATAGGATCGGCGCAACCAACCAGGAGTGAGGGCTGATGGATCTGCAACTGTCCGGCCGGACCGCGGTCGTCACCGGAGCGAGCAAGGGGATCGGTCTGGCGTGTGTCGAGGCCCTGGCCCGGGAAGGCGCCACCGTGATCGGCATCTCCCGCGATCCCGCGAACCTCGCGGCCGCCCAGGAGGAACTCGCCGCGAAGGGGTTGAGCTTCCAGCCCGAGGCGGTCGACCTGACCGATCCCGACGCGACCACCGCCGCCTTCGAGCGGATCGGTGCCGTCGACATCCTGATCAACTGCGCCGGCGCGGCCCGGCGGACGCCGGTGGCCGAGCTGGACAGCAAGGCGTTGCACGCGGCGATGGAAGCGAAGTACTTCACCTATATGCACGCGACCGAGGCGGTCATCCGCGGGATGGCTGAACGCGGCAGTGGCTCGATCGTGAACGTCGTCGGCCAGGGCGGCCGGGCCGCGAACCCGATGCACATCGGCGGTGGCGCGGCCAACGCGGCGCTGATGCTGGCGTCGGTCGGCTACGCGAAGGCGTACGCCGGCCGCGGTGTCCGGGTGAACGTGATCAACCCCGGCACGACCCGCACGAGTCGCGTGGACGAGGGCCTCGCGGCGTCCGTCCGCGCCACCGGACGTCCCAAGGAGGAGTTGCTCGCCGAACTGGTGGCTGATCTCCCGATGGGCCGCGTCGGCGAACCGTCCGAGGTAGCCGATGTCGCCGTCTTCCTCGCGTCACCGCGGGCAAGCTACGTCACGGCCTCCATCATCACCATGGACGGCGCCGCCACCGCCGCCATCTGATGCTCAGGAGAAGGGGGTGACGGGGCGGGCGATGCGCTCGTCGTCGATGGTCAGGTCGACCTTTTCGTTGAAGAAGGCGACGAGGCCGGCGATCGGGAGCAGCGCAGCGGTCGGGAAGTCGTAGGACCAGGCCAGGTCAAGGCGGTCGCCGACGGACCAGTAGCCGGTGGTCCGGCCCTTGTACGGGCACGCGGTCCGGAGGTCGCTCGGGGTCAGGTGCTCGAAGTTCACCTCGGTCCGCGGGAAGTAGTAGCGCGGCGGCAGCCCGGTCTCGAACACGATCACCGTCGAGCGGGACTCGGCCAGCAGCCTCCCGTCCAGCTCGACCTTGACGTGCCGGCCGGACCTGATCGCGTCGCAGCGCGCATACGGGCTCCGCGGATGGACGAAGACTTCCTCGTCCTCCTCGAACCAGCTGTCGAGCGCGTCCCATTGGAACCGCACCCGGTCTTTTCCGATGCCCTCGTCGTACACCCAGGCCTTGCCGGATCCGGCGGCGTGGACCCGCGCGACGCCGTGCTCGAACTCCTTCGTCTCGCCGGTTTCGGTCAGTACGCCGTCCGCCACGTCGGCGAGCGGGATGTAGTACTGCGGGTAGGGCGGGAACTCCCACAGGTAGATCGCGTCGGTGGTGTCCAGGACGACGCGGTTGCCGAGAGTCGCGCGGACCCGGCGGGGGACCGGAGCGGTGCCGCCGGGTGGGACGAGTGGTTCTGGGTAGGCGCTCATGCCTCCATCGTGCGTCAGATCGCAGTACTACGGCAGGCGTCGTACGGACGCTTCCGGAACGATGCCGCGGGCCGGCCCCTGGTGGAGGCCGGCCCGCGGATCTGCGGATCAGGTCAGACCGTGATCCAGTCGATGTCGGCGATGTAGCCGGTGGGGTTGCTCACCTTGATCGAGTTGGCGCCTGCCGCCAGCTTGACCGGCAGGTAGACGACCTGCGGGGTGCCCCAGTCGTTGTCACCGAGACCGTGGTAGTTGACCCAGTAGGTGTCGGCGTTGTTGATCGTCAGCATGCTCTGACGGCTGGTGTCGCCGTCGGTGTAGGCGATCTTGACCAGGTAGGTGCCGGCCGTCGGCACAGTGATGTTGTTCAGCGTCACCGTGGCGTCACCGCCGATGTTGCCAACCTTGTTGCCACCCGAGCAGAGGGTGCAGCCGTTGACACTGGCGTTGCCGGTGAGCGTGCTGCTCGCGGCCTCGGCCTCGTAGCGGACGGGTCCGCCAGACTTCGAGGTGAGCATCGTGATCGGTGCACTCGCCTCAGAGGTCTTGCTGCCCTTCACCGCCTTGACCTCGAACTTGTACTGCGTCTGCGGCAGCAGCCCCTGCACCACAACACTCGTGGTCGCGCTGGTCGCCACCTGCTTGCCGTTCGCGTAGACCTTGTACGACGTCGCGCCGGTGCTCGGCCGCCAGGTAAGCGACGTCGTGGTCCGGCTGACATCGGTGGCGGTGAGGTCGGCCGGCTTGCTCGGCGAACTGCTGCTGTTCGGGATGATCTTGAGCAGCTTCGAGCCGTGCGCGGGCAGCGCCGCACTGACCTGACCGCTCACGTTGCGGGTGTTCTGGTTCGCCCAGACGTCGCGGACGGTCGCCTTGCCGGTGATGCCCAGCTGGTCGAACCTGCCGGTCACCGTCGCCGGGGTATCGGCCAGGTTGAACAGCCCGACCGTGGTGCTGCCGTCGGGGTTCTTGGCGTACCAGGTCTGCTGCAGCTGATCCTGGTTCAGCGGGCGGGCCGGGTTGCCGGCCTGGTTGATCGCGATGACCTCGCGGTTGGTCAGCAGCTTCAGACCGTACGAGTCGAGTTTGGTCATGTCGTCACCGACGTACAGCGGCGCCGCGTTGATCGCCCAGAACGTCATGTAGCTCTGCCGCTCGGCCTCGGTCAGGCCGTCCATCTCACCGACGCCCACGTTGATCGCGTCGAGGTTGTTCCAGTGACCTGGTCCGGCGTCGTCGATCCACTGCGGCAGGTCCCACCAGCGCTGCTTCACCGAGCTGTCCCAGCGGACGATGGTGTCGCAGTAGCACTCCACGTCGGTGTCGATCCGCCAGCCGTTCGAGTTCGCCTTCCACGTCTCGGCGTACCGGTGGCTGAGCGACCAGGACAGGATGTACTGCATCGGCCGGCCCGAGCCTTGTACTGCGCGCCACCAGGCCTCGATGTCCTCGGTGTTGTTGTGGTTCGGGTCGTCCGGAGCGCCCTTCCAGGAGCCGGGGCCGACACCGTCCATCTTGATGAAGTCGACACCCCAGCTCGCGAAGACGTTCGCGATCGAGTCGGCGAACTTCTGCGCGCACGGGCTCTCGTAGTTGATCTTGTACGACATGTCCCAGCCGTTGGTGGTCCGCAGGTCCGGGTAGACGATGTCGCGGGTGAAGCAGCCAGGCGCGTCGTAGATCGGGGTGTTGCCCTCGCGGTAGGCATCCATCCCGAGCCCGACGACGGTGTAGATGCCGAACTTCAGCCCCAGCTTGTGGATGTCGTCGCCGACGGCCTTCATCCCGCGCGGGAACCGGGCCAGATTCGCGACCGGACGGCCGTACTCGTCGGCGCCGCCCTGCCAGCCGGCATCGACGTTGATGTACTCGTAGCCGTACGGCTTGAGCTTGGTGGCCATCGC
Organism: Kribbella sp.; assembly: GCF_035687465.1. Taxonomy (NCBI): domain Bacteria; kingdom Bacillati; phylum Actinomycetota; class Actinomycetes; order Propionibacteriales; family Kribbellaceae; genus Kribbella; species Kribbella sp. The sequence continues at coordinate 6,693 of NZ_DASRXP010000529.1, read as the reverse complement.
CTTGGCCTGGGTGAGGATGTTCTTCTCGTTGATGAAGCTGCCGGGCCCGTCGGGGTTCACGCCCGGATAGTTGGTCGACTGCAGGCTCCAGCTGCTCCAGCCCATGTAGGGCTTGGCCGCCACCTGCGGGTACTTCGCCGGTGCCGCCGCCTTGGCCTGGGGTGCCTCGATCGGTGCCTTGCCCTGGAAGTTCGTGTCCGGTTCGACCAGGGTCGGCTTCGGCCCGGGCTGGATGCCGCCGGCCCGGGTGCCTTCGCTGTCCTTGATGCTCGCGCTCGCAGGTGCGATCGCAGCCGCCGCCGACACCAGGGCGACAACGGCTACGGCCGCCACACCGGTACGGCGCTTGCGGCGCCCCGGTGATCGGGAAGGGTCCGCGCCGGGCGCGGAACCAGAGGGGACTGACATGGATGTGCCTCCGTCTCGTCCGAGATCAGGGGGAGCGGACGGTGCTCACCCCTGGCCGGCGCCCACGACGTCCACTGGGGTCTGACGGCCGGGGCGGCGGACGCTGCCGAGCCTAGGGGCGGTTAATTTACGGGGTCAAGTAACAAGCGTCGATAACTCTGCGTGTGGTCAAGTCCTTTTTCTGTGACCGAATCACGCTGCGTAGGGTTTTGCCATGTCCCCACGACCGAAGCTGTACTCCGAACGTCGCGGTTCTGGTGAACCCCTGCTGCTGATCATGGGCATGCGCAGTACCGGCTCGACGTGATGGCGGTGAAGGCGCCGGTGCCGGTGATTGTGCTGCAGTCCCAGGCTGCGCTCAACCACAACGCGATCAGCCGCCTGCCGCGACTCGACGTACCGACGCTGGTCCTGCACGGTCCGCGGACGAGATGATCCTGCCGGAGAACGGGAAGCGGTTGGCCGAACTCATCCCGAACGCGCGGTACGAGGTGCTCGATGGGGCAGCGCATCTGTTCTGGAGGGAACAACCTGAGCGTGTGATCGAACTATTACACGACTGAGATCAACCCGGGCCGGGGGGCTGCGCGTCGTACCAGCCGTAAGGGCTTCGTGACTCGTGTGAGGCGGGTCAGCCCTGACGGGAGGGGAACATCATCAATAAATCAAGGAGAATCGGACGTGCCGCGATAGCCGCGAGCGCGGCCGCCGCACTGGTGGCGATGGCCGGCGGCGCCGGCAGCGCCTCGGCGTCGAACACCGCGGAGCCGGCCCTCAAGTTAGTTGCCGGGAGCACCGAAGTTACGCTGGACCGGTACCCGGACTACGGCGTCGATCTGGACCTCGGGACGCATCTGGTGGCGGGGAAGAAGCTGGTCGAGGTCCGCGCCACCCGGAAGACCTACAACGACCCGATAGTCGCCAAACAGGTGGTCAACGGCAAGTCCAAGACTCTGCCCAAGGGCGCGGTGACGGACTTCGCCGGGCTCGGCAAGTTCCTGCATGTCACCATCACCGACTCGACCGGTCAGAAGGTGATCGACCGGGACCAGACCTTCTGCCTGAACGGTGAGGGGTCCCGGGTTCGGCCGGATGCGCCGGACACGTCGCCGTACCCGGACGGCTGTGGCAACAACCCGTTCACGCTCGGCGCGGTCTGGGGCCTGCAGGCCGGTTGGTCGGTGAACACCTACGGCTACACCGGCGAGCCGGCTGACCTGCCGGTCGGCACCTACACGGCCAAGGTCAGCGTGAACAAGCTGTACCGCGACTTCTTCAAGATCGGCACCTCCGACTCGAGCGTGACGGTCAACCTCACCATCAAGGACGCCGAGCAGTGCGATCCCGGTCACGGCGACGGATGCCGGGCCGCGGCGAAGGCGAAGACGCTGGGTGCGCCGGCCAAGAAGGCCGTTTCGACCACTGTCGCGCCGAAGCCGAACGCGGCCCGGCCGACCGGTAAGGCGAGTGTGCCGGCCGGTCCGAAGCCGGACCTGCGGTCGCTGCCGGCCTGGCAGATCTCCGTCGCACCCGGCGAGGAGGGCACTCCGAACGCGGACAAGGACTTCCTGCAGTTCGCGGCGAACGTGTGGAACGCCGGTCCGTCAACGCTGGTACTGGACGGGTTCCGCCAGCCCGGCAAGGACCTGATGGACGCGTACCAGTACTTCTACGATGCGAACGGCAAGCAGGTCGGCTACCAGAAGACCGGCACGATGGAGTGGGACGCACGTGACGGCCACACCCACTGGCACTTCACGGACTTCGCCCGCTACAGCCTGCTGAACGCCAGCCAGTCCGAGGTGGTCCGCAGCCAGAAGGAGGCCTTCTGCCTGGCCGCGACGGACGCCATCGACTACACCGTCAAGAACGCCAACTGGCACCCGATGAACACCGACCTGCACACCGCCTGCGGCAACCACGGTTCGCTGTCGGTGCGCGAGGTGCTCGACGTCGGCTCCGGCGACACCTACTCGCAGTCCCTGCCCGGCCAGTCCTTCGACGTGACGGACCTGCCGAACGGCACGTACTACGTGCAGGTGCTCGCGAACCCGGAGAAGCGTCTCTTCGAGTCCAGCACCACCAACAACGAGTCGCTCCGCAAGGTCATCCTGGGCGGCACCCCGCACAACCGCACGGTAGAGGTCCCGCCGGTCGGCGTGATCGACGCTCCCTGACCCGTACTGCGTGTCCCGGGTGACCCTGGATACGCCTTTGATCTCGTGCCCCGGCATGCCCGCCGGGGCACGAGTTCGGCCTAGTGGTGCAGCGGCTTGCGGCGGGTGCGACGGGGACCGGTGCGAGGGTCGCTGCGAGCGTGCTGGCGGCGGCCGATCACGAAGGGCCTTGACGGGACGGGCGGCTCCGGTCGGGTCAGGTGGATCGGCGCCTGCTCCAGGCCGAGGCGGACCGGCGGTGGACGCCAGGGCGATCGGGGCGTGCGGAGCAGGACGACGCGGAAGCGGCCGACCCGGGCGAGCTTGATCCCGATCGCGATGGTCGCAGTGGCCGGGATGAGGCCCGCCAGCAGCAGGCCGAACCGGGCACCCCAGTGCTCGGCGATGAAGCCGACCAGCGGACCGCCGATCGCGCCACCGCCGATGAAGACCAGGTTGTAGATCCCGGCCACCCGCCCGCGGAGTCCGTCGGGAGTGGTCAACTGCACCATCGACTGGGCCGCGGTGAGGAACATCAGCGTGGCCATGCCGAGCGCACAGAGCAGCGGCAGGAACGTCCACAACGACGGCTGGATCGCCGCGACCATCTCGGTCACCGCCAGGATCGCCGCGATCCCGACCAGGTTGCGCAGCCGGGTCGGCCGGATCCGCCGGGCCGAGAGCAACGCGCCGGTCAGCGAGCCGACCGCGACCGTCGAGTTCAGCAGACCGTACCCGGTCGCGCCGGTGTCGAAGACCACGTCGGCGAAGGCAGTCAGCGTCACCGGCAGGCTGATCGTGAACATGCCGAAGATGCCGACCAGCGCGATCGCCCAGCGGACGGCCGGCTCGTGGAACGCGTACTTCACGCCGTCCCGCAGACCGTCGCGGATCCGCATCCCCTGGCCGGCCTTCCGGGCGGCCTTGAGACCGGGCATCTCGTCCTCGCGCATCCTCAGCAGGGCGGAGATCGAGGCGAAGAACGTCAGGGAGTTCAGGGCGAAGGCCCAGCCGGTGCCGAGGGTGCCGATCATCAGACCACCGAGCGCGGGGCCGATCAGGCTGCCGAGCTGGAACGTGGACGAGACCATGCTGATCGCGTTCCGCAGTCGCTGCTTGCCGACCAGTTCGGTGACGAAGGACTGCCGGGTCGGGTTGTCGACCGCGGTCGCGAGGCCGAGGATCAGGGCCATCGAGTAGACCTGCCAGACATGCACGTCCCCGGTCAGAGCGAGGACCGCCATGATCGCGGGCAGGGTGCCCATCGTGATCTGGGTGACGAGCAGCACCTTGCGCTTGGGAAAACGGTCGGCGATGACGCCGCCGTACAGGCCGAACAGCAAGGTGGGCAGGAACTGCAGAGCGGTCGTGATGCCGACGGCGGTGGCGCTGCCGGTCAGGGTCAGGACCAGCCAGTCCTGGGCGATTCGCTGGACCCAGCCGCCGATCGAAACAGCGAGCAGGCCGCTGACCAGGAGCCGGAAGTTGCGGACCTCCAGCGCCTTGAAGGTTTCGCGGAAGCCGGGACGCCGTTGCGTCGGCGGGAGCTCACCGGTCGGGGGTTGCGGGGTGGTGCGGTGGGTGTGGCCGTCGGGGACGGGGTGGACAGGACCGGAAGCCCGGGTGGTCAAGAGTCATCCCTACGAAGTGGACGTGTCAGGGGGGTCGCCTCCATCCTCACCGGTGCGGGGCGGATTCGCGCAGCGAATTACTCCTATTAGTCTTATTGCGTCCCGTAATGAAGGAGGACAGGTGGCCTACGACCCGGATCAGCTGCGCACGTTCCTCGCGGTCGCGCAATCTCTCAGCTTCACCCAGGCAGCGGAACGGCTGGGCATCCGCCAGCCGACGGTGAGTCAACATGTCCGCAAACTCGAGACGGCGGTCGGGCGGCCGCTGTTCGTCCGCGACACCCGGACGGTGACGCTGACCGCGGACGGCGAGGCGATGGCCGGCTTCGCCCGGACGATCCTGGCCGCGCACGAGGAGGCGATGGGCTACTTCACCGGCTCCGCGCTGCGCGGGCGGTTGCGGTTCGGCGTGACCGACGACCTCGCGCTGACCCCGCTGCCGCGGATCCTGCGGGACTTCCGCCAGCTCTACCCGCGGATCGACCTCGAACTGACTGTTGCCCAGAGCGCCAATCTGCTCCGCCGGGTCGAGTCGGGTCATCTCGACCTGGCCTACGTGAAGCACAACGTCGGCGCCGGCTACGAGCCGAACGGTCGGCTGGTCCGGCGGGACCCCCTGGTTTGGGCAGGTATCGCCGGCACCCGGATCGCACCGGATGGACCGGTCCCGCTGGTCGCCTACCAGGCTCCGAGTCTCAGCCGGAGCCTCGGTGTCCAGACTTTGGAACAAGCCGGGCGGTCCTGCCGGATCACCTGCATCGTGCGAGGCGTCAATGGAGTACTGGCTGCTGTGCGGGCCGGGCTGGGGATCGCGATCTTCGCCCGCTCGCTGATGCCGGCCGACCTGGTCGAACCGCCGCCGAGTGCAGGGCTGCCCGAACTGCCCCCGATCGACCTGGTGCTGATCACCAACCCGCGAGCCGGCAAGGAACCAGCCGAAGCCCTCACCGCAGCTATCCTCGGCAGCAACGCACCCCTGAAACCCGACCCTGCCTGAGGCTCGAGGGGCCGTTCTCAGGAGATGAGAGTGTCGCCGCGGATGACCAGGACGACGATGCTGACGACCGCTACCGCGATCGTGACCAGGAACGGCGCGTTCTTCCAGCTCACGATGACTACCAGCAGGGCTGCGACCACGGCCAGGGCGATCCAGCCGACGACGCCGATCGGACCGTCCGGCGCGACCACGAGCAGGATCGTCGCGATCGCGAGCGGTAGCGGGGCCAGGATCCGTGAAGCCCGCCCGAGTCGTTGCGGCCAGCCCCTGACCCCAGTGGCCAGATCATCAGCCAGATCCGGTACTACGTTCGCCAGGTGCGCGCCGACTCCGAGCAGCGCTGTGGCTGCCGTTGCCCACCAGGGTGCCCACGTCTGGTTCGTACCGAGCGTGACGAACGAAGGCAGTCCGCCGAACGCAACGGCGTACGGGAGCCAGGAAATGGGGGTCGACTTCAGGCCCAGGTTGTAGGCCCAGGCGCAGGCCACGAAGCCGATATGAACCAGGCCGGCGCTGAGGCCGTTTGCTAGGGAGACCGGGATACAGAGCGTCGCCATCACGATCGCGCTGGTCCAAACCGTGCGGCGACTCACCAAACCAGCAACGATGGGTTTGTCTTTCCGGTTCACAATGGTGTCCCGGGCGGCATCTATCGCGTCATTGCTCCAGCCGATTGAGAGGTGGCCGGTGAGGATCGTCGCGGCGACTAGGAGACAACCGGCCAGGCTGCGCCCGGCCGACCAGGCGACAGCGGTGACGAGGGCGGTGACCGCGACCGTGGGGCCTGGATGGCAGGCGAGCGCGAGGCCCTTCAGAGTTCGTGTCACCGAAGCAACGATGCCACGATGACGCGGATCGCAGCGGTACAGGCGGCGGTGCCACCACATCGCTATGCGCAGGAGGAACTCACGGAGGCGTTCGCGACGATCTGCTTGCCGGATGGCAAGGGACGCGGGTTGCTGAAGCGGCTGCACGAGAACGCGGGGGTCTCCCATCGGCATCTGGCGCTGCCGTTGGAGCAATACGCAGTACTGAAGGACTTCGGGGAAGCGAACGACGCGTGGATCGCTACTGCGGTTGAGCTCGGGGTCGAGGCTGTCGGCGGTGCGCTGGCCGCCGCCGGGCTCACGCCTGCCGATGTTGATCTGTTGATGTTCACGACCGTGACGGGGGTGGCTGCGCCGTCGATCGATGCTCGGGTGGCGTTGCGGCTCGGGTTGCGCGAGGACGTCAAGCGGATGCCGTTGTTCGGGCTCGGGTGCGTCGGGGGAGCGGCGGGCATCGCGCGGGTGCACGACTACTTGAAGGCCTGGCCGGATCACGTCGCCGTGCTGCTCTCTGTCGAACTGTGCTCGCTGACGCTGCAACGAGATGACGCCTCCTTGCCGAACCTGGTCGGTGGTGCGTTGTTCGGCGACGGCGCTGCCGCGGTGGTGTTGACCGGGTCGGACCACCCGGCGGCGTCCGGGCCTTCTGTGCTGGCGACGCGGAGCCGGCTGTA
>NZ_DASRXP010000528.1:0-4734 GCF_035687465.1 Kribbella sp. | reverse complement strand
GTGGTCGAAGAACCAGAGTCGCCGCGTCTCGGCCACGATGTCGCGCAGCGGCGGGAAGAACAGCGAGGTGCTACTCGCACTCGCGAACCACCAGATCGCGACCAGACCGACCGGAAGCCAGCTGACCACCAGGATCCGCCTCATCCGGCTGCTCCGATCTGGTTTGCGCGTACGGACGGATGCCACGAGATGACCCGGCGCTCGATCAACCGCATCACCGCGTTGGTGGCGACGCCGAGCAGGGCCGCGCAGATGATGTAGGCGTAGGCGTCGTCGACGCGGTTGGCGTTCTGAGCCGCCGTGATCCTCTCGCCGATGCCAGGCGCACCGGCGATCAGTTCGGAGGTGACGGCCAGCAGCAACGCGATGGTGGCGGAGATCCTGATGCCGACGATGACCATCGGCAGGATGCTCGGCAGGAGCAGCTTCCGCCAGCGCAGTGTGATGGGAAGTCCGAAGCTGACGGCCACGTCACGCTGCACCGGATCCACCTCGCGGACGGCATAGATGCCATGGATCAGCAGGGGCCAGAACGACCCGTAGATGACGAGCACCAAGGCCATCTGCAGGGTCGGTCCGTAGAGCAGCAAGGCCAACGGGAGAAGGGTTACCGGTGGAATGGTTCGCAGTACGTCGATGACGATGTGCGAACTGCGGTCGGCGAAGCGGATCGAGCCGATCATCGCCCCGAGCGGCACCGCGACCACCACGGAGATGGCCAGCCCGAGCAGCGTCGTCGCCATCGTGTCGCCCGCGGCCTGCCACAGCTCCCGCTCGGTGAGCAGGTTACCGAGGGCCGTCAGACAGCTGGCGAGACCGGGCAGAGTCGCAGCACCCAACCAGAGACTCGCCAGCTGCCAGACGACCAAAGCGATCACCAGCGCCACCAGCCGCCGGACCACCCTGGGGGCGCCGGACTGAGCGCGAGCACCCAGCCCCGCGGTCAGTCCGGGGTTGATCACCGTGGTCATCACGGTGCTCACTTGGTGCCGCCGAGCAGCGCGTTCATATCCGGCTGCTTGGTCAGTACGCCGTACTTGTTGGCCAGGGCAAGCATCTTCGTCATACCGGCCGTGTCGGCGGCGTTCTCGGCGTAGATGGGCAACTTGATCCCTTGCAGCGTGGCGGCCGGAAGATCGGTGAAGGTGGCCGCGACCGTGCGGGACTTCGCGGGATCGGCATTGGCTGCCTTGCCGGCCGCGGAGACCGCGGTCATGAACTTGCCGATCGCGTCACCGTTGGCATCGGCGTACTTGGCGGCCGAGATGAAGATCGTGGACGGGAAGCCGGCCACGGAGTACGCCTGCGGCGCGATCACGGTGGTCAGCCCCTCCTTGGTTCCAGCGGACAGGAACGGCTCGACCACCATGGCCGCATCGACTCGCTTGGCCTCGACGGCCGCCGCCATCTGGGGGAACGGCAACTCGACGAACTTGACCTTGCTGGAGTCGCCGCCGCGCGCATCGATCGCGGACTTGGCAGTGAGCTGCGCTCCGCCGTTGAGCTGGTTGACCGCAACGGTCCGACCGGACAGGCCGGCCACATCCTTGATCGACGCGTCGGCGGTCACGATCCCCGAGTAGTCCTTGGCCGGATCGTCCGGCGACACCGTCACCGTGCCGACCACGCGGAGCGGCACGTTGTTGGCCGCCGATTGCAGAGTGCCGACCGCATCGCCGAGGGCGATGTCGAGCGACCCGTTGAGAAGCCGCGGGACAGCGTCCGCCCCCGACTGGATGACGGACAGGTCGACCGCCACGCCCTGGTCGGCGAAGTACTTCTCGCGCCCCAGGTACACCGCGATCGACGCGGTCGACGGGCTGACGCCCACCTTGATGTGCACGAGGCCGTCGGAGGTCGTACTGACCTGAGCCGGACCTGTAGAGCTGCAGCCAGCGCCTGTCAGCGCGACCACGATGAGCGGAACGCCCCACCATCGCCTCATGTTTCCTCCAGGTTTCCGATGGCACACCACGCTGCGCCCTCAGGCACCAAGTGTCAAGGTCTCTTGGTGACTTTAGTTCCTGGAAGTTGAATTTGCGACTACCGGCGCATGATCAGCTCGGTTACCGCGGCCGCGAATCGCGGATCCGACAGCTTCATCTCCCGGTCGATCTCGGTGCCGAACAGCTTCCCGGTCGCCTGACCGTGGTACGAGCCGACGGCCGCTCGCAGCCGGTCGGCATCCCGCGCCGCCACCGCGTCGACGATCTCGGCGCGCAGGTCGGCGAGCGCCTTGGTCCAGTCGCGCCAGAACGTCTCCGACTCGGGGAACACCTCGATCTCCAGGACCACGAGCGCGCGGACGAGGAAGTCGGCGAACACGCCCATCAGCGGCCGGTGCGCGGCGTGGGCCAGCGCGCGCAGGAAGGACTCGACCCCGAACAGGATCTCCTCCCGCGTCTGGCCGGCCAGAATCGCGTCCCTGGCGTTGGCCAGGCGGACGATGTCGTCGGCGGTCGCATTCTCGATGACGTAGTCGACCGACCCCAGGTTGAGCGTCTCCAACAGCCGGATGATGTCGGTGGCCGTGACACCCTCGAGCTGCGCGGCCGTCGCCAGCGACGACAGCGCGATGTCGTCCGTGTGGGCGGTGACGTAGGTGCCACTGCCATGGCGGGACTGCACCAGGCCCAGCGCAGCGAGCGCGCGGATCGCCTCCCGGACCGTCGGCGCACTCACCAGGAAGTGCTCGGAGAGCATCTTCTCGCTCGGCAGCCGCGAGCCGCGCGGCAGCTCGCCGCGGGCGATCTGGTCGCGCAGCACCTCGATGATCTGCTCGGCCGAACGACTGCGGCTGACAATGCCGTCACGCGGCACGGATATTGCTGGACGTCCCTTGGTCACCTGATGACTTTAGCGCGCCTAGAGCACGATCAGGGCATCCTCCAGCGGTTTGCGCTCCAGATCCGGTACTTCGCAGTCGCCGGCCGGGTAGCCGACCGGGAAGAGGATGTACGGGCGCTCGGTCGACGGCCGACCCAGCTCCTTGGCCAGGAACGACATCGGATTCGGGGTGTGTGTCAGCGTCGCGAGCCCCATCGTGTGCACCGCGGCGATGAAGAAGCCGCAGGCGATCCCGACGCTCTCGGACACGTAGTAGTTCTTCCGCAGACTCCCGTCCGGCATCCGGGTGTGTTTCTGCGCGAACGCGACCACCAGCCAGGGCGCGATCTCGAGGTACTCCTTGTGCTCGTCGGTCTCCAGTGGACCGAGCGCCGCGTGCCAGTGCGGGAGATCCCGGTCGCGGTAGAACTTCCGTTCCTCTTCTTCGGCGGCCAGTCGCACATGTCGCTTGAGCTCCGGGTCACTGGTCGCCACGAACGTCCACGGCTGATGGTGCGCTCCACTCGGGGCGGTGTTGGCAGCGCGGACCGCCACTTCGATCGCCTCGCGCGGGACGGGGTCCGGGGAGAACCAGCGGACCGATCTACGCCGATCCAGTTCCTGGTAGAACTCCTCGCCGCGGCGAAGGCCGTCCTTGATCGGCACCCGCGGCGGGAGGTACGGCACGAAGGGGTGCTGGTGGGTGCGAGTGCTGGTTGTGGGCGCCATCCTTCGACGGTGGCATGCCGGGTGCCATGAGTCCAGCTTGGAAAACTTCGCTCATCCATATAGTGAGCTTATGAGTCTGCCCAACGTGTCACCGCGACAGCTCGAGTATCTGGTCGCGATCGCCGAGACCGGCGGCATCACCACTGCCGCCGCGCAGTGCCACGTGTCGCAGTCCGCGGTGTCGCTGGCGGTTGCTGAGCTGGAGCGCGCGCTGGAGGTCAGGCTGGTACTCCGCGGATCGCGGCGCGGGACCCGACTGACCTCCGCCGGCCAGCAGGTGGTCGGCGATGCGCGCAAGGTCCTGGCTGCCCTGTCGGACCTCGGCGCCGGTGCTCGCAGTCTGGGGCAGGAGATCGCGGGGCGACTCACAGTCGGGTGCTACGCGCCGATCGCGCCGTTCCACCTGCCCGCGGCGATCGCCGGCTTCCGGGAAGTCCATCCGGGGGTGGAGGTGCAGTTCATCGAAGGCACCTTGCCCGAGATGCAGCGGTACCTGCTCGACGGACGCTGCGAACTCGCCTTCCTCTATCAGCAGGAACTCCAGCCCGGCATCGACACCGTAGTACTGCATGATCGGGCGCCTTCTGTTCTGCTGCCCACAGGTCATCGGCTCGAGCGTCGGCGGGCCGTCGCGTTGGCGGACCTTGCCGGTGAGCCTTTCGTACTGCTGGATGTTCCACCTAGTGAGCACTACTTCCGGGCGGTGTTCGAGGCTGCGGGCCTGGAGATGTCACCTGCGTATCGGGCAGGCAGTTTCGAACTGGCTCGCGCGCTCGTTGCCCGTGGCATCGGTTATTCGCTGGCGGTGCAGAAACCGCTGGTCGACCTCAGCTATGAAGGATTCCCGGTGGTGACGCGGTCGCTCAAGGACAAGGTTCCGACGACGCCGGTGGTGATGGGCTGGGCCGGTGGACGGCTGACCCGGCGCGCTGAGGCCTTCCTCGCCCTCTGCCGAGCGATGTTCGCCTAGCAGCAACCACTTCCGCAGGGACAGCAGCAGGGCAACGCGACCGAGGGTGCACCGCCGCCGAGGGCTGTCGCTTTGACGCCTGCGGCTGTGGTGGCCGGAACGATGCGGACGATCTTGGACGCCGAGGGGATGTTGCGCCAGTCGCGGAGGGTCAGCAGGTACATCCCGGGCGGGAGGATCGCCGGGTTCGCGTCGATCTTGAGGTTGAC
>NZ_DASRXP010000527.1:0-5417 GCF_035687465.1 Kribbella sp. | reverse complement strand
TCGTCCCGCTGGTGACGAGGCGGGTGTCGTGTCCCAGCTCGGGAAGGACCCGCCGGACCGCCATGTCGACGCGATCAGGACCCCAGACGCCGCGCAGGGCGTCGATTCGCTGGGAGGTCATCGACGGGTCAGCGGACGGCTCATTCAGGATCAGGTCAAAGAGCGGCTCTTCCAGGATGTCGAAGGAATCCCGATCGAAGAGCCGTGTGGTGTCGGCAACCTGATCCAGATTGAGCACCATGCAGTACTCGCCGTAGTACCGGACTCCGGTCCCACCGAGCGCTACCGCACCGAAGTAGGTGGTCTGTCCGAGCTTCAGGGTCTTGTCGACCCGCTCGCGGGCTTCGGATGGTTCCGGCGCTTTGCCGCCGATCCGCGGTCTGTCGTAGAGGTTCAGATACTGGTTGGTCGCGAACACCACCAGCAACGAGACCGCGGTGATATTCACGACCACTCGGAGGCCGGTCTCCGAGTCTTCCAGTGACCTGCGGACGATCTTCTCGTTGCCGCCGGAGAAACCGACGTCGATGCGATCGGCAACCCAGCGCTTGACCCGCTCCGACCACGGAGCGTCGCAGAAGTACGTCTGGTCGAAGCCAGACGGGAACAAATCAGCCATCCGAACCGAAGCCCCCCTCGGCGAATCCACCCCTGGATGCGGTTGATGATCCATGGCTGTCCGGATTGCGGCAAGGTGTCGCGCTGCGTGACTTTTCCACCGGAGGGTGGGGGTCCAGGGTTGCTCGGCACCGGGGCCGGAAATGCCAGAGAGCGTGACTCCCCGGTCCTTGCGCCGTGCAGGGCGGCGGGCCGGGGATCACGCTCTCGCGGCATCAGGCCCGCGGGCAGATGCGGCTACCCCGCCTTGCGTGGCGGGTCGTTCAGGGCATCCCGGCCGGCTGGAGCAGGGGCTGGGAGGTGACCCAGCCGGCCGGGAAGAGGGGTGGTCAGCGCAGCGGGTTGAAAGGCGCCAGTTCGGCCGGCGGACGGCCGGTGGTGATGGTTTCGGCCAGGAGCTGTCCGGTGATCGGGCCGAGAGTGATGCCCCACATGCCGTGGCCGCCGGCCGCGAAGACGCGGGGGGACGAGGTGGCGCCGATCAGCGGCAGGCCGTCCGGGGTGCACGGGCGCGGGCCTACCCACTCGAAGGTGCGGGCGTCCAGGTCTGCGTCCCGCAGCAGCGGCCGGGCCGCCTCCACGATCGCGTCGATCCGGCGCGGGTCCAGCTTGGCGTCGGGCTTGCGGAACTCCATCATTCCGGCGACCCGGAGCCGGTCGCCCATCGGCGTACAGGCGATCCGCTGGGCCGGGAAGTAGACCGGGCCGGCCGGTACGTGCGCGATCGGCACGCTGAAGCTGTAGCCGCGACCGGCCTGGACGACGGTCTTCACGCCGAACCGGCGGGCCAGATCCCCGAGCCACGCGCCCGTGGCCATCACGACCGCGTCGTACGGCTCGCTCTCGCCGTCGGCGGTGACGATGCGAACGCCGCGGATCTCGTCGACCACGTCGGAGACGTTCGAGTTCGCGATGATCCGGCCGCCGCGGGCGACGACCGAGTCGGCCAGCATCTTCACGTACTCGCCCGGGTTGATGAAGCGCTGACCGTGCAGCCGGATCGCAGCGCCGATCTCGTCGGACAGCGACGGCTCGATCTCGCGGGCGTCGTCGCCGCTGATCGCCTCGAACTCGATGCCCTGGCCGGCCGCGTGGATGTGCTCGATCTCGTCCAGCAGGACCGACCGCTCGGTCTCGGTCCGGTAGGCGGCCAGGAACGACTTCGCCTCGTAGGTCTCCGCCTCGACGCCGGCCTTGGCCAGCAGGTCGAACGCGGACAGGGCCTGGCGGTTGATCGGGACCAGCGACTCCATCGCGGTCTTCCAGCGTCCGGCGGTGCTGTTGCGAGCGAAGCGGGTCAGGAAGCTGAGCAACCGCGGGCTCGCCGTCGGCGGTACGTAGACCGGCGAGGAGGGGCTCAGCACCGCGCGGACGCCGTATTTGAGGACGGCCGGTTCCGGCAGCGGGGTGGCGAGGCCGGGGGTGAGCCATCCGGCGTTGCCCCAGGACGCTCCGGCGGCGACGCCCTCGCGATCCAGCACGGTGACCTCGATCCCGGCTTCCTGGAGGAACCAGGCAGTGGAGAGGCCGACCATGCCGGCGCCGACGACGGCGACCCGGTCGGGAACGATGTGAGTGCCCTGGGCTGAAGAACCAACTGCGACCATGTATCGATGGTCCGTCCCCGCCGGACCGCTGTCATGGTGCGATCGCACCACTGATGCATGGAATGACGGTGGTGAGAGCACAATAACCTCATGATCACTGCGCCTGACCTGGTCGTTGCCGTCGGACCGGCCCTGTTCGAGATCGTCGTCACCGGCAGCGCCGACAGCGAAGTACGCGATGTCTTCCTCGCTGATCCGCAGGAGCCTGCCACAGGTGGGCCCGGCGATCTGGTCCTCGGCCTAGGGCTGCGGAACGCCGAGGAGGCTGTCGAGCTGGTCGAGCGCTGTGCTGCCGGCAACGCTTCAGGCGTCGTACTGCGAACCGGGCTCGCGCAGGATCCGGCCGTAGTGGCCACAGCCGAGCGGTGGCTCCTTACTCTGGTCGCGCTCCAGCCGAGCGTCACCTGGGCACACGTGGTCTGGCTGCTGCGCGGGGTGATCGACCGCGCGGCCGCACCCGACTCCCCCGCAGCCGGTGATGCTGGGGTGCACCAGGAGCTGTTTGCTCTGGCAGACGCGGCTGCGGCGATCGTGGACGCGCCGGTGACGATCGAGGACAACCAGTCGCGAGTCCTGGCGTACTCCTCTCAACATGACGTCGACGACACAGATCCGACGCGGGTGTCGACGATCGTCGGTCGCCGGGTGCCCGCCGAGGTGATCGCGCACTTCCGGGCTCGGGGGATCTTCCGGCGGCTCGCGCGCTCGAGTGAACCGTTCCTGGTGCCTGACGGGCCGAACGGCATTCGCCCGCGACTCGTAGTACCGGTTCGGGCTGGTGGTGAGTGGCTGGGGTCCATCTGGGCGGTGGTAGACGGGCCAGTTAGTGCGGAGGTGACTGCAGAGCTGAGCAATGCGGCGTCTGCTTTGGCACTGCACCTTCTGCGGCTCCGGGCTCAGGCAGACGTCGCGCGGCGCAGTGCGATCGACCGGCTGCGGACTGTCTTGCGCCAGTTCTCCCCCGACACCCCCGTGGATGTACGGCTGCCGTCGCCTCCGTGGCGGGTGGTCGCGCTTGGTTCGCCTGCCGGGTACGACGTACCGCAGGAGCTGGATCTGTGGGAGGCGAATGGTCGCCGGAACGGGTGGAGCGAGCCGCTGCTGGCCGATCTCGACGGGACTGTGCTTGCGGTGGTGTCGGACGCTGACGGGCCCGGGTCGTGGCGCTGGTTGCGCAAGCTGGTCACGGACCTCGCCAAGGACTCCCCTGGTACTACGGCCGCGGCCGGCGGGCGTGCACATGGTCCGGCGGATCTCCCGAGCTCCCGGGCGGAGGCGGTCGAGCTACTGGGGCTGGTACGCCGGGGAGTGGCTCCGGGGCCGGCGCTACGCGTGGACCAGGCGTGGCACGTGCTGACTGTGCACCGGGCGGTGACGTCGCTGGACACGACCAAGCTGGATGGGCCGCTGGCTACGTTGTTGCGGCACGATATTGAGCACGACACCGGGTTCGTGGACACGTTGCAGGCGTGGCTGAACTATCCGGGGCAGCCGCAGCAGGCGGCCAAGCAGTTACATCTGCACACGAACACCCTGCGGCACCGGATGAAGCGGATCGGCGAGATCGCCACGCTGGATCTCACCGACCCGAAGGAAAGACTGGCCCTCCAACTCCAGATAGCCGCCGTCCGCACAGAACACTGACCTGCACGGGGGCGGGTCATCTGATGGCGCTGGGGTTGAGACGTTCGCCACACCGCTAGGAAACAAGGCTTCATATTCCGGCAATGGTTGGGCAACATCCGGCTGGAAAGGTAGACCTCAGAAACACCAAGGACTGTCCCAGCTTTTCACCAGGAAGCTGGGGCAACCCGTCCGAGCTTTTCACCAGGATGCTCGGGCTTTGTGGGCCCGGCGGTTGTCTGAGCGACCGCCGGGCCCCATATATTTCCCGGCCCTGGCGCCAGGACAGCTAGCCGAGCCGGTTGACGATGGCGGCGAAGACTCCTGGCAGTGCAGCGGCCGCGGGGACGATGCGGGGAGCGAGCAACGATCTGTTGCGGGCCCAGAGCAACGAGCCGGTGAGGAACCTGCACTCCCACGACACTCGGCGCCAGGCTGCTTCATAAGCCGCGGGATCGTCCCGCTCGACACAGCGGACCAGCTCCGCCGAGGTCCGCAGCGCGACCGCGATCCCCTCGCCCGTCAGCGCGTCAACGTAGCCCGCGGCGTCTCCGACCAGAAGCACCCGGCCCGCGACGCGTCCCCGGACCCGTTGCCGCAACGGCCCGGCTCCAAGCACCGTCCCAGCTGGCACCGCACCCGCTAATCGCCGCTGCAACGCGGGAAAAGCGGCGAGATGAGAGTCGAAGGACCCTCGCTCGGACGTCAGCACGGCCACGCCGACCAGATCGTCCGCCACCGGCGTCACGTAAGCCTCGCCCAGCGGCGACCAGTAGACCTCGACCAGTTCACTCCACGGAGCAACGGAGTAGTGCCTCCGGAGCCCACGCCGCACCTCCACGGCCGCAGGGGTCGGGAGTCCGATCCGGCTGCGTGCCTCACCAGCTGCCGGTCCCAGGCGGGCGAGCGGGCCTAGGCTGCGGAGCGCGCCGAGGTGAGGCTGGCCGGTGAGGCCGAGGCTGCGGCGGATTGGTGAGTGCAGGCCGTCGGCGGCTGCCAGGTAGCGGGCGGTGATGCCGGCGGCTGTTACCGAGGTGAGGTCCTGTGTGATGACCGAGACCCGGTCGCGCAGTACGGGGACTCCAAGCGACGCCAACCGGTTGTGCAAGGACTCTTGAAGAGTGGTTCGGCGGACCCCCAAGCCCGGCCCCACCCGAAAGCGGGCGTCGACGCAGTGACCGGCATCCAGGTACCGGATGCCATGAAAGGGCCGCCCGGCCGGAGACACCCCCAAGCGCTGAAGATAATCCACCGCGCTTCCGGCGATCCCCTCGCCACAAGCCTTGTCCTGCGGCACCTCTCGAGGCTCGACCACGATTACCTCCAGCCCCGCCAGAGCCGCCCGGATGGCCGTCGCCGCACCTGCCGGCCCGCCTCCGGCGACCAGCAGGTCGATCACTTCGCCAGCGCGGTGTCCAGAGCCGCCTCCTCCGCGCGGATCCGAACCGCCAGCAGCGGGATGTTCAGCAACGTGAAGACGGCCGCCGTCACCCAGGCCGTATGAACCAGCGGCAACGCGATCCCCTCCGCGATCACCGCGACATAGTTCGGATGCCGCAGCCACCGATA
>NZ_DASRXP010000526.1:0-8644 GCF_035687465.1 Kribbella sp. | reverse complement strand
TGGCTGTCCCCCGGCGTGCAGACGTCGATCAACTGCACGTCGTCGCGGGTCAGCAGCTTGCGCCAGTCGGTCTCGGTCCCGCTCCAGCCGAGCTTGCTCGCGGCCGCCTCGACTGCTTCGGCGTTCCGCCCGCACAGCACCGTCATCTCCGGGTGCAGTGGCAGGTCGAAGAACCGCGGCGCGCTCCGCCAGGCCTGCGAGTGGGCGGCGCCCATGAAGGCGTACCCGATCAGGCCGATGCCCAGGTTCGTCATACGGTCTCTACTCCTCTGTGTTGGTCAGCTCTCGCCGTGCCTGTCAGCTTTCGAAGGCGGACGGCAGGTACTGGTCGACATTGTCCTTGGTGACGACCGGGGCGTAGAGCTGGATGGTGCGCGGCACCTCGACCTCCACCAGGTCACCGAGGGACTTCTTCTGCACCAGCAGCCGGGCCAGCCGGACGCCGTCGGCACCCTGCGTCGACGGGTAGATGACGGTCGCCTTCACCAGCGTGTTGCCGGCCTTGATGTCGCGCATCACGTTCGCCGAGCCGGCGCCGCCGACCACGAAGAACTCCTTACGGCCCGAGTTCTTGATCGCTGCCATCACGCCGACACCCTGGTCGTCGTCGTGGTTCCAGATCGCGTCGATCTTCGGTGCCGCCTGCAACAGGTTGGCCGCCGCCTTCTCACCGGACTCGACGGTGAACTCCGCCGCGACCCGGTTGTTGACCTTCAGGCCGCAGTCCGCGAGCGCCTCCTTGAAGCCCGTACTGCGCGCCTGGGTGAGCGGCAGCGAGTCGATCCCCGCGATCTCTGCGATCACCGCGTCCTTCTTACCGTTCATCTCCTTGCAGACGAAGGTGCCGGCGGAGACGCCCATCCCGTGGTTGTCACCGAGCACGGTGGTCCGGGCCGCGAACGAACTGTTGAACTCGCGGTCCACGTTCACCACGGTGATACCGGCATCCATCGCCTTCGTCGCGACCGCCGTCAGCGCGGCGCCGTCGAACGGCAGCAGCACGATCGCGTTGACCTTCTGGTTGATGAAGGTCTCCACCTGGCTGATCTGCTGGTTCACGTCGTTCGTGCCCTCGGCGACGACCAGCTCGACGTCCTTGTACTTCGCGGCCTCGTCCTTGGTGGCCTTCGTGATCGCACCCATCCAGCCGTGGTCGGCGGCCGGTGCGGAGAAGCCGATCTTCACCTTCGTGCCGGGCTCGTCGTTGCCGCCGGCCGCCGCCTGGGTCGCCCCGGTGTCGGTCGTCTTCTCGGCTTCAGGGGTGTTGCTGGTACAGGCGATCAACGCCAGTGAACTCAGGCCGACCAGGCCGGCGGTTTTCAGGAAACGTGCGGACATGCTGTCCTCCAAGAGATGGTGCTTCTACAGGGGTAGTGCCATTGCTGAAACCTAGGGCGCTGCGCCATTTCTGATCCCACCCCACCACCCCGGTCAGGGAGCTCGGGCGGCCAGGCGTTGCTGGAGGAGGACCGCGATCACGATGATCAGGCCCTTCGCCACCGACTGGGCGGAGATGGACAGGTTGTTCAGGGTGAAGACGTTGTTCAGGGTGGTGAAGATCAGCACCCCGATGACCGTGCCGACGATGGTGCCGCGGCCGCCGGAGAGCAGCGTCCCGCCGATCACCACCGCGGCGATCGCGTCCAGCTCGTACAGGTTTCCGTGGGTCGCGCTGCCGGTCGTCGTACGGGCCATCAGCATCACCGCGGCGATGCCACAGCACAGACCGAGGAGCACGTAGAGGGCGACCCTGTGCCGTTGCACCTTGATGCCGGCCAGGCGGGCTGCCTCGGCGTTGCCGCCGACGGCGAAGGTCCTGCGACCGAAGGTGGTCCGGTTGAGCAGCACCCAGCCGACCGCGGCAACCAGCAGGAACATCCAGACCAGCACCGGTACGCCGATCACCGAAGCGCCGAAGAAGTCCAGGAATGAGTTGTTGTTGATGATCTGCGTCTGGCGATCCGACAGGATCTCCGCCAGACCGCGGGCGCCGGCCAGCATCGCCAGGGTCGCGATGAAGGGCACGATCTTGCCGTAGGCAACCAACAGCCCGTTGACCAGGCCGCAGGCCGCGCCGACCAGCAGGGCGGTGGAGACCATGAAGATCCAGTGGAAGTCCGCGGCCATCTGCTGCGTGGCCAGGGTGGTCGCCCAGACCGAGGAGAGAGCGACGATCGCGCCGACGGACAGGTCGATACCGCCGCCCGTGATCACGAAGGTCATCCCGATGCTGATGACACCGATCACCGCCGCGAGGCGGAGAATGGTGAGCACGTTGGCACTGGTGGCGAACGTGTCGCCGGCAGTGACGATGCCGACGATGCAGAGCAGTACGAGCGCGATGACCAGGCCGAGGTTCCGGCCCACCCCACCGCGCAGCAGGCTGCTCGCCGTCCATCCACCGTTGCGTGGTCCGGCGGTCGTGGTGGTCTGCCCCGACGCTTCACCCGACAGCTGACGGTCTGCCGGGGGTGGGTCTGTGCGGGTTGCGGCCGCATCCGCTGACTCGGGTCGTGCGACTTCCTCGCCCATCACACGGCACTTCCTTCCATCACCAGGTCCAGCACCCGGTGCTCGTCGATTTCCTGCGCGGGACCGCTGTACACGGCCCGCCCCTCCCGCATCACCACAACCCGGTCGGCGAGACCGAGCACCTCCTCCACCTCACTGGAGACCAGCACGATCGCGACGCCGTTCGCCGCGAGGTTGCGGATCAGTCCATAGATCTCGGATCGCGCTCCCACGTCGACTCCGCGAGTGGGTTCGTCCAGCAGCAGGACCCGGCAGTCCCGCAACAGCCAGCGGGCCAGCACGACCTTCTGCTGATTACCGCCGGACAGATTGCGAACGGGATGCTCCACTCCGGCCGGACGAACGTCCAAGGCTCTCGTGAGCTTCTCCGCGGCCTCCTTCTCGGCTCTGGCGTTGAGGAATCCCCCGCTGGCGAATCTGCCCATGCTCGACACGGTGATGTTCTTGTACACCGCTTCGTCGAGCAGCAGAGCCTGACTCTTCCGCTCCTCCGGAGCCAACCCGACCCCAGCCCGTACTGCGTCCTGAACCCGGCCCGGCTTGAGTTCCACCCCATCCACCCGGACGACGCCGGTCGCGGCCCGGCGAGCGCCGTACACGGTCTCGAGGATCTCGGAACGGCCGGAGCCGACGAGTCCCGCGAGACCGAGGATCTCGCCGGCCCGGACGGAGAACGCGATCTCCGCGAACTCCCTCGGGCGGGACAGGTCGTCCACCTCGAGCACGACGGGCGCGGTGCTCAGGATCTCCTGGCGGGGCGGGAAGACGTACTCGATCGAGCGGCCGGTCATCAACCGGATCAGCTCCGACGTCGGGGTCTGCCGGGCGTCGAGCCCCGTCGCCACGGTCGCGCCGTCCTTGAGCACGGTGACGCGGTCGCCGATCTGGCGGATCTCCTCCAGCCGGTGCGAGATGTAGACGACGGCGACGCCGCGGGCGGTGAGGTCGCGGATCACCCGGAACAGGTTCGCGACCTCCTCGGGGTCGAGCACCGCCGACGGCTCGTCCATCACGATCAGCTGAGCGTCACGGGAAAGCGCTCTCGCCATGCTCACCACCTGCTGACCGGCGGCGGAGAGCAGACCGACCGTGCGGCCGGCCGGGATCTCGCCGTGACCGAGACCCTTCAACAGCTCCCGGGCACGGACGTTCGTCTCGTGCCGGCGGGTCATGCCGAAGCGCGACGGTTCGTGGCCGAGGAACACGTTCTCGGCGACGGTGAGATCGAGGACCAGGTCGAGCTCCTGGTAGATCGCGGCGATGCCGAGCCGCATCGAGTCGGCCGGCGTGTTCAGCGCGACTTCGTTGCCGTTGACAAGGATCGTGCCGGAGTCAGGCTGGTGGGCGCCGGTCAGGACGCGGATCAGGGTGGACTTGCCCGCGCCGTTCTGACCGAGCAGGCAGTGCACCTCGCCGCGCCGGACATCAAGATCGACACCGTCCAGCGCCCGGACCCCCGGGAACTCCTTGACGATCCCCGTCATCCGCAACAGCTCTTCACCGTCTCCTCTGGCCGACCGGCCGTTGGGCGAGGTGTGGGGCGCTTCGGTCATTGGGCTACTCCTGCTGCGTCGCGACCGATCAGGGTCGGGTCGAGGAAGACCTGGTCCAGGGAGATCTGCGCGCCGCCGCGGACCGCCGCGGCGAAGCCGAGTTCGGACTGGACCACCCGGCAACCACCACCGTCGGGAGCGATGACGCGATCGCGGATCGCGCTCTCCAGCGGTTCTTTCAGCCACGGCCCGAGGACGGCGAAGTAGCCGCCGAGCACGAGCACGTCAGGGTTCAGGATGTTCACCAGGATCGCTCCCCCAATTCCCAGCCAGGTACCGACATCTGCCAACGCCCGCAACGTCCGGGCTCCCCCTGCTTCGGCCCGCCGGGTGATCTCGGCCAGCCGCTGCTCGACGTCCAGCGACGGGTCCCGGACCGGGTCGTCGGCGTCCGTCGCCTTGTTCAGTAGGGCGGTCAGTCCGACCACCGTTTCCCAGCAGCCGGTCCGGCCGCAGCCGCAGATCCCGCCCGCCGGCGCCACCGGCATGTGCCCGACCTCGCCGCTGAATCCGTGCCCGCCGCGCAGCAGGTGCCCGCCGCTGACCATGCCACCGCCGACACCGACCGCGCCGGTCAACAGCACGATGTCCTCGGAGTTGCCGGTGTTCTTCTTGAGCTCCGAGTAGGCGGCCAGCGCGGCCAGGTTCGCCTCGTTGTCCACCCGGACCGGGTAGCCCGGCTCGCCGAGCCGCTCTCGCATCTCGTCGACCACGGGAACCTCTTGCCAGCCGAGGTTCGGGGCCAGCTTGAGCGAACCCGTGGTGCTCTGGACCAGCCCGGGCACTGCGAGGGTGACTCCGGCTGTCTGCCCACCGCGGGCAGCCACAGCCGCCACCGCTTCGCGAATCAGCTCAGCCAGGTGGTCGAGCGTCGTACCGGGGGCGAGGTGGGCGACGTCGAGGGGGACGCGGCGCTCGGTGACGATATCGCCGCTCAGGTCGAGGGCGGTGATGGCGAGGTAGTCGACGTTGATCTCGGCGCCGACGCCGCAGACGCCACTGCCGTCGAGCTCGACCAGCTGGCCGGGGCGGCCGAGGGTGCCACGCTCCGACTGGGCCTGACCATCGCGAAGGAGGCCTCGTTCAACGAGTTCGGCGACCAGGCTGCTGACGGTGGCCTTGTTCAGGCCGGTCTCGGCGGCGATGCGGGCCCTCGAGCGAGGGCCGGCGGCGCGGACGTGGCGCAGTACGACGGAGAGATTGTTGCGGCGGAGCGAGACATGGTCAGCGGCCACCACGCCACTGCCAGGACGGCTGCCCTCGGACAGCGCCATGAGCCCCACCCCTTGGTCACTCAGCGTTGACTGGCTGTGATGCCGGTCACAGACTTTGTCTGTTGAGCCAACAAACTAAGTACCGGCTCCCGCTGCGTCAAGATGTTGCGGCCAAGTTTCTGGAGATCACCACCAGATTGCCGCCTTGCGGGTGCCCCGCCAGTTTCTCGCAGTTTCTGCTCGAAGGGAACGCTCCCTGAGAGATCTCGGTGCGTTCTTGCAAGAGTTCGTCCAAGACTTGCAGCCACCACTTGCATCGGGCAGCGACCGTTTGTACGCTCGGCGCCACTCTCCGCAGTCCTGCCCGCCCCCATCAGGAGCCTGCACAATGGCAATCACCCGTCGTACCTTCCTGGCCGCCTCAGCGGCCACCGCAGCTGCCGGAACCACTGTCGGGGGCGCTCTAGCCGCCTCGGCATCCTCGTCCACCACGGCGACCCCGGTGGCGAGTCCGCCCGGCGACGTGGTCGGCAAGATCACCGTCGGCTACCAGGGCTGGTTCGCCGCGCCCGGTGACGGTTCCCCGATCAACGTGTGGTGGCACTGGAGCCAGAACAACAGCCAGCCGCCGTCACCCACCAACACGACCATCTACAGCTGGCCCGACATGCGCGAGTACACGACCAGCTTCCAGACGGCGTACCAGAATCTCGGCAACGGCCAGCCGGCCAAGCTGTTCTCGTCGTACACCCAGCAGACCGTCGACACGCACTTCCGGTGGATGCAGGAGCACGGCTGCGACACCGCGGCGCTGCAGCGGTTCAACCCGACAGGCGGCGAAGGCCCGACCCGGGACGCGATGGCAGCGAAGGTCCGCCAGGCCGCCGAGCAGTTCGGCCGCAAGTTCTACATCATGTACGACGCCACCGCGTGGACGAACATGCAGCCGGAGATGAAGGCTGACTGGACCAACAAGATGAAGGCGTACACGGCGTCGCCGGCGTACGCGAAGCAGAACGGCAAGCCGGTCGTCTGCATCTGGGGATTCGGCTTCAACGAGGCCAACAAGGCCTGGCCCGCTTCGGTCTGCCTCGACGTCGTCAACTGGTTCAAGGGCCAGGGCTGCTACGTGATCGGCGGCGTCCCGACGCACTGGCGTCCGGGCAACGAGGACTCGCGGGCCGGCTATCTCGACGTCTACCACGCGTTCAACATGATCTCGCCGTGGATGGTCGGCCGGATCAGCGACGTCGCCGGCGCGGATCACTACTACAACAACGTGAACCAGCAGGACCAGGCGGACTGCAACGCGTTCGGTATCGACTACCAGCCCTGCGTGATCCCGGGCGATCTGCAGTCCGGGCACCGCCGGCACGGCGACCTGATGTGGCGCCAGTTCTACAACCTCAAGCGGGTCGGCGTGCAGGGCATGTACATCTCGATGTTCGACGAGTACAACGAGGCCAACCAGATCGCCAAGACCGCCGAGACCGCTGCCTGGGTACCGGTGGGATCGGGTCTGCGCGCGCTCGACGAGGACGGTACAGCCTGCTCGTCGGACTACTACCTGCGGCTGACCAACGACGGCGGCCGGATGCTCAAGGGCGAGATCCCGGTCACCGCGACCAGGCCGACCCAGCCGATGCCGAACCAGGGCACGGGTGGCGTGATCTTCTACCAGCACATCGATTACGGCGGCGCGGCCGGCCAGACACTTGCTAAGGGCAACTACACGCGGGCGCAGCTGCAGGCCGCCGGGGTCCAGGACAACTGGGCATCGTCGGTTCGCATCCCGGCCGGCTGGACCGTGACGATCTTTGCCGAGGACAACTTCACCGGCCAGTCCTGGACCCGCACCGCCGACACGGCGAACTTCGTCGGCCTCTCCCCCAACGCCAACGACCAGCTGACCTCCTGCCGAATCCAGTAGCCACCCCTCCGCTACTGGTTCGACAGGAACCACGCCAGTACTGCGTAGCACCCGCGTCCGGGCGCTACGCAGTACTGGCTGTTCTTGCTAGAGGAGCTCGAGGCTGTCGGAGGCGAGGGTGATCACAGCGCCCTCGAGGTGGAGGCGGCAGGCGATCGCGTGGCCCGCGCAGGTGAAGAGCGCGGGGCCGGCCGCGTCGACGACCTTGTAGGCAACGGGTTGGGTGCAGGCTTCGGCTACGCCTTCCTGCTCACGGTGACAGCCCAGCACGTGGCAGGTGACCACGTCGCCGTAGTTCATCAACGTGATGCCGTGCTCGGGGCAGACGCCCCACGTGACGCCACAGGACTGCCCGTCGTGCGCGGCCAGGCGGATCAGGTTGCTCGCGGTCGTCTCGAGCTCACTGGCCACTGAGCGGAAGGTGTCGGCGGCCTCGTCGAGATCCCGCCGAAACTGCCGTGACTCGACGGATTCGGGCAGGCCTTCGGTGGCGGCCTGGAGATTCTCGGAGAGCGCGATCGCGGCAACGGCGATCTCATCCACCCGGATCGGCGTACCGAACTCGCCGTACCGCAACTGTGCGGTCCGGTCAGGTCGCTGTGGATAGCGATCCCGATAGCCAACCTGCGGGACTTGACCGTTCTGGCTGTTCTGGCCGTTCTGCGGAAGGACGGGTTCCTGTGTCTGACCGGCGTTGGGCGCCTGCTCGCTGGCGATCTCTCCGGAGTCGGTCGCGGCGCTGTCCGGCTGCCCGCTCTTGCCCGGGGTCGGCGAATCCTGCTGAGTACCGCTGTTCTGCGGGTTCTCGGCGTCCTGCACCTTGTCGTCGGCCTGCGGATCCTTGGTCGCCCGCGCCTTCTTGCCGGCCGGCGCCTTCTTGGCCGGCGTGCTCTTCCCGTCCTGCGGATCCTGGCCTTGCTGCGGGATGTGCCCGTCATGCGGCTGCGCGTTCATACCCACCTGCCCATTCAGGCCATTTCGCCCGTTCTGCCCATCGGACCCGTTCTGCCCGGTTGGGCCGCTCTGTCCTGCCCAGCCGTTCTGGCCGGGACGACCGATCTGTCCTACCTGACCGAGTCGACCATCTCCCCTGGTGTCGGCGCCACCCTGCACCGCCCCGTTCTGCGTCCAGCCGTTGTGCCCGTTCACCGGTACCCCGTCGGGGCCGGGCTGACCCCTGTCACCGTCCGTACCCGACGCTTCATCGGCAGTGGGGTCGTCCGGCTCCCAGTCGTCCTCGTGCGGTCCGCCCAGCCCGCCGAGTACCCACCGTGGTCGTTCGGTCCCGCTGCGATGATTCGCCCGCTTGGCTCTCGCCATTCGTCGCCCCCTGATGACGGATCTCCCCCGGTGGCCGATGGTGCCATGCCTGCGGGGGCTGCGGCCAGAGCAAATAACCCGGTGTCACCCAGGGC
>NZ_DASRXP010000525.1:0-7404 GCF_035687465.1 Kribbella sp. | reverse complement strand
GGTTTCTCCGCGCGCAGCTACCCGAGCAGGATCCCCGGGCCCAAGAGGTCGCGGACATGGTCTCCGAGATCGCGGCGACCCCGGAGATCACGCGCGTCGACGCGCTCGCCCACAACCTCGGCCTGAGCATCCGGCAGCTGCAGCGCCTGTTCGCGGAGTACGTCGGCATCGGGCCGAAGTGGGTCATCCGCCGGTACCGCTTGCACGAGGTCACCGAGCGCTTGGCGGGCGGCGTCGAGATCGACTGGTCCGGCCTGGCCTCCGACCTCGGCTATGCCGACCAGGCCCACTTCACCCGAGACTTCCACGCCATGTTCGGTGAGTCCCCGACCTGGTACGCCGAACGCTACTGACCTACCCAACGTTGCAGCAACTGCGTGGGTACGTACCTAGAAGCCCAGTTGGCGGGCTACCAGGATGTCGGTCTTGCGGTTCGGGGGGCCGTCGACGGGGTTTGGGTCTTCTTCGGTGGGGACGACGCCGGCTGCGGCGACCCTGTCGAGGGCCTTGAGGCCCAGGCGGTCCACGGTGCCGAAGACTGTGTAGGCGGGACTGAGGCGGGAGTCGGCGTAGACCAGGAAGAACTGGCTGCCGTTGGTGTTCGGTCCGGCGTTGGCCATCGCCAGGAGGCCGCGGGCGTAGACCTTCCTGGTGCCGGTGGTGTCACCCGGCCAGTTGGGGAGATCGGTGGGGAGTTCGTCCTTGTACGAGTAGCCCGGGCCGCGCTCGCCGGTACCGGTCGGATCGCCGCACTGCAGCACACTGAGCGTCGGGTACAGCGTGAGCCGGTGGCAGGTGGTGAAGTCGTAGAACCGGCTCTTGGCCAGGTGGAGGAAGCTCTGCACAGTGCAGGGCGCCTTGGCCCGGTCCAGGGTGAGCAGCATCGGGCCCTGGTTGGTGGCGAGCACCACCTTCGCGAACCCCTTGTCCGGGGTGTGTTTCGGGTCCGGCGGCAGCGACACCGGCCGCGGTGACGGGTCCTCGGGTGTAGACGTGTACCCGCAGGGACCGCTGGTGGTGGTCCGGGGTGTCTCGGCCGGGACGGGTCCTGCCGAGGCGGTCACGGCGGTGCCGAGCAGGCCTGCAATGGACAGGGCGGTACAGGCGATGACGCTGGTGGCTCTCATCGATGCATCTCCTCTAGGGGCGGTCGGGATCAACCGGTAGCCAGCGTGAAGATCCGCAGGTCGCGGTTCTTCGGCAGCGTCACGCTAACCGGCGTCTTGCCCGCCGGGAAGGTCACCGGTGCTGTGGCGAAGATATGTGTCACCACGTTGTCTCTGCCACCTCCTGCCTCGTTCCGGTACGGCGTGGTCGCCATCACCAGGTTGCCGAAGTGCACGGTGTCCCCGCCGCCACCCAGTGTCCAGTCGCTGAAGGACAGGTCGATCTCACCGGTGGTGCCGTCGGAGTAGTTCAGCGTGGCCTTGCCTTCCTGGTTGCCGTTGACCGCACTGCCGACGAACGACAGCTTCGTAGCGGTCGCAGGCACGTCCAGGTTGAGCAGTTGGCCGTCTGCCGGCACGTTGTCGGGTTCACCAACCGGTACGCCGGGCCACGTGAACGTCAGGCCTTCCTTCGTCACAGTGCCTCCCGGGGTGAGTCCAGCAGCAGCCAGTGCCTGCCGCGAGTAGCTGACCCCACCACCGTCGAAGTCCGCCTCGTCGTGGTCACCGGCGTCGTCCGAGGCGGCTACACCTTCGCGGAGCACGGAGAACGAGTTCGGCAGACCCACTACGACGGTGAACCCGAGCCGGGGGAGCGGAGTACCGTCTGCTGCCTTGAGAGCCACAGCGACTGGGTAGCGGCCGTCCGGAGTACCAGGGGCCACAGAGATCTGTACTGGAGCTCCGCCGCTGGCTTCCACGGTGAAGGAACCACTTGCAGGGCTTGCGGTGAGACCTGCGGGCGTCGTCACGGAGTACTGGACTGTGGTGGCGGTGCCGCTGAGGCGGTGGGCCTTGATGGTCACCGGGCCGGCCGTAGTACCAGGGGCGACTACTACCCGGCTGATGTCGGTCGACGTCTGGAAGGGGATCTCGCCGGTGCGCCAGGAAGGCGGTGCGTCCTTGGCTGCGCTTCCCCAGGCGGTGTTGGCGGTGGTGCCCAGCTTGAAGTCGAGCGTGCCGCCGCGACTGACGAACGACTCGGGTAGCCACGGCTTGGCCGAAGTACGGCCGTCCACCTTGAGGCTCTGCACGTACGGCGCGTCGGTGGCTGCGGCAGGTGCCTTGATCCGGATCGTCTTGCCCTTGTCGCGGTGGATTACGGCGCTCGGGAAGAGCGGCGCGGCCACCTGGAGCTCCGCGCGGCTCGGGACGTCCGGATAGAGGCCGAGGGCGGTCCACACGTACCAGGAGGACATCGCGCCGAGGTCGTCGTTGCCGGGGATGCCGCCGGTAGTGGTGTTCCACAGCTGGTTCATGGCCTGCCGCAACGTCTCCTGCGCCTTGTACGGCTGGCCGGTGTAGTTGTAGATCCACGGGGTGTTGATGGACGGCTCGTTGTCCATCTCCGCGTGCAGCGGGCCCGCGCCGGTCAGCGCCCAGTTCCCTTGCTCGTCCTTGAAGAACGCGTCCAGTCTGGTGGTCGCCGCAGCCTTGCCGCCCATTGCATCGAACAGCCCGGCCCGGTTGTGCGGGATCATCCAGCTGTACTGCGCGCTGCTGCCCTCGGCGAACCCGTCGCCCGTGGCCGGCTCGAATCCGGGCCAGGCGCCGTTCTCGTCCCGGTTCTGGATGTAGCCGCCGTTCTCCGGGTTGAACACGTTCTGCCAGTACTGCGAGCGCTTGACGAACTGATCAGCCGTCTTCTTGTCACCGGTCCTCGTGGCCAGCTGGGCCAGGGCGAAGTCGGCAGTCACGTCCTCGAGGGTCTCCACGGCTCCACCCCAGGCGTTGGACTTCGTCGGGATGTAGTGCAGCGCGAGGTACTTGTCGAGGGACGGACGCTGGCCGACCGACATGACCGGCTTGCCGGCGGAGCTCAGGTCCTTCTCGGTCGGCACGGTGGCGGCTTTGACGAGTGACTTGAGGGATGTGCGGACGTCGAAGTTGGTGCCGCCGAATGCGTAGATGCCGGCTAGGGCGGGAGCGGACGGATCACCTGTCATCACCGCAGTACTGCCTGAGGCGTGGGTCCAGCGGTCCCAGATGCCGTTGTTCTGCTCGGCCTGGTTCAGCAGGGACTGGGCGACATCGCCGGCCTTCTCTGGTTCCAGCAGGGCTAGGAGTTGGACCTGCGAGCGGTAGACGTCCCAGCCGGAGAAGGTGGCGTACTGCTGCTTCTGGCCGCGGCTCACTCGATGCAGCTTCTGGTCGAAGCCCCAGTACTGGCCGTTGACGTCGCTGAAGACGTTCGGGTGCAGCAGCGCGTGGTACAGCGCGGTGTAGAAGGTAGTGCGCTGGTCTGCCGTCCCGCCGCCGATCTCGATCCGGTTGAGCTGCTTGCGCCAGGCCTGCTTGGCTTTGGCCGCGGTGGTCTCCAGCTTGGTGCCGCGGGGGTTCTCTGCTTTGAGGTTGGCCTGCGCGTTCGCCTTGCTGACGTAGGAGATGCCGATACGCATGTTGACGGTCCCGCTGTCGAAGCCGAGGTAGGCACCCGAGCCCTTGTTGGCCGGCATCCACCCATCAGGCCCGTACGTCGTACCGCCGGTGGCGCTCGTGCTCCCCGGAATGACTGTCGTGTCCTTCCAGGTCCCGTGGTTCGCGAACGGCTGGTCGAACTCCGCGACGAAGTGCAACGTGTAGTAGCTCCGCTGCCCCACAGACGCGAGGTAGCCGCAGAAGTTGCCGCTCGTGACGGAACCGGTGACGGTCCGCGTGGCCGGGTCGATCCTCACCTCGGCGTCGCTCGAGCCGACCTCGGAGTTGGACGTGCGGAACAACAGGGACTTCGCCTTCTCGGCGGGGAAGGTGAACGTGGCCGAGCCGGTGCGCGTGGTCGCGGCGAGTTCGGCGGTCGCGCCGGAGTCGAGGCCGACCTTGTAGTACCCGGGCTTGGCGATCTCGTTCGCGTGCGAGAACGTGCTGGCGTAGATCGCGTCCTTGGCGTCCGTTTGCGGTGACGAGACGACGTCACCGGCGTACGGGAAAATGGGGATGTCGCCCGAGCCGCCGGCGCATCCGGTGCCCGACATGTGGGTCATGCTGAAGCCGCGGATCCGCGTCGCGTCGTACAGGTAGCCGCCGGGCGCGGCGGTGCGGTACTGGTTGCCGCGGCTGGTCTCGGGGCTGAAGGAGAACATCCCGAACGGCGTGACGGCGCCGGGGAACACGTCGCCGAGGTTCGAGGTGCCGATCAGGGGATCGACATGCTCGGTCGGATCCGCCGAACTCGTCGTGATCCGCGAGGCTTCCATCGACCTCAGGCTGGACGGCACGCTGTCAGGCGGGGCAGTCGTCGGCTGTGTGTTGCTGCCGGCTCCTGTGGGCGAGGGGCTTGGTTGGGCCAATGCAGTCGTCGAGAGCGTGAGTGCGGCCACTAGCGAGCCGACCAGTACTGCGCCGGCGCGCCGGCGCACGATCAGGTGCTTCACGGGATTCCCCCATCTGCGATGCCGTCGGGGCGGAGTGACATCGTTGTCAGCAAGAGATACCCGACCCGTCGGAGCGCCGTCAAGCATTCGGGCACGTTCCGCAACCGCGCGATCTCCTGCAGCGATGGGTCGGCGCGGTTAATCGGTCGCCGGATTCGGGGGAGCGAATCTAAGGTCGTGGCCGTGGCTGACCTCCTCTTCGAAGACCGCCGGCTGGCCGAGATCTATGACCCGCTGGAACCGGATCGCGGTGACCTGGACGCTTACCTGGCGATCGTCGCCGAGTTCGGCGCGCGGCGGGTGCTCGATGTCGGGTGCGGGACGGGGACGTTCGCGTGCCTGCTCGCCTCGCGGGGAGTGGAGGTCACCGGGGTCGATCCGGCCGAGGCCTCGCTCGAGGTCGCCCGCCGCAAGCCGTTCGCCGACAAGGTCCGTTGGATCCATGGTGATGCGACCGGCCTGCCGCCGCTGCAGGTCGATCTCGCGACGATGACCGCGAACGTGGCCCAGGTCTTCCTCACCGACGACGACTGGGCCGCCACCCTCGCCGGCATCCGTACTGCGCTGACGCCAGGCGGGCGGCTCGTCTTCGAGACCCGGGATCCCGCGCGCGAGGGTTGGCTGGAGTGGAATCGCGAGCAGACCCACACGGTCGCGGATCTCGAGGGTGTCGGCGAGGTGGAGAAGTGGTGCGACCTGACCTCGGTCGAACTGCCGCTGGTGTCGTTCCGCAATACCTATGTCTTCGCCGCGGACGGCGCGGTGCTCACCTCGGACTCGACCTTGCGGTTCCGCTCGCGCTCGGAGATCGAACGTTCGTTGCAGAGCGCCGGATTCACCGTCGACGAGGTCCGCGATGCACCTGATCGGCCGGGGCGCGAGTTCGTCGTACTGGCGAGCAGGAGTTTGGAAACTGAGGTTGGCGGCCAGGGTGCCGGGGCAGGGGAATGAAGCTCACCCGGCACCCTGACCTGTCAGGGGAACCGCTGCTGCGGTAGGGGTGGCAGCCGGGGGCGCAAGTCTCTTGCTCGAGGGAGTTTCGCTGGGGCGACTGCCACTCTGATCTGGGCTTGTCGCTGTCGTTCCTGCGGGCCCGGTGCCGTTGGACCTACTGTACGAGGGCACTCAAGTCTTCAACTACTTGCAGGGCCGTTGAACTACTCGGGCAGGCCACGTTGTCGGTGGCCGCTGGTAGATCTGGTGTCCGCCGTCCAGGGAGCCGAAGGAGGCTGTGATGCAGAAGCGACCTCGCGTGGTGATCAGTGTGGGGGCCAGTGTCGACGGGAAGGTCGCGCTCACTCGAGACGCGCTCTTGATGCACCAGCCAAGTACGGATCTGTGGGGATCGATGACGCCGCCGGCCGCCGATCCGGTGCCGATCGACATCATCGAGGTGCTCAGCCAGCAGTACGGCTGCAATGCCATCTTGGAGGGCAGCGGCAGCCTGGTGACCGAGGACGCGATTCCGGCGGAACTGCCCAGTTACGACGGTGACACCGCCGGGCTCTACCGGCACTTCCTTCCACCGGACATCACCGGACTACCGTCGCCGCCGCACAGGTGGTTCACCGTCGTCGACAGCCGCGGAAGAGTGCGCTGGACCGAGAAACATCAGGACTGGGACGCGCTGGTCCTGGTGGCGCGGGCGACTCCGGCCGACTATCTCGGCTATCTCCGCCGGGAACGCATCTGCTATCTCGTCGTCGGTGAAGAGCGCGTCGACCTGGCGCGAGGGATCGCCGCGATGGGCACCGAGCTCGGCGTCAGTTGCGTCCTGTCGACCGCGGGCGGCGGCCTCAATGGTGCGTTGTTGCGGGCAGGTCTGATCGACGAACTGCACCTGACGCTGGCGCCGGCTCTCATCGGCGGACTCGGCACGCCGTCGGTCATGGACGGGCCACCTCTTGCCGTAGGCGAGCCTCCGACCCGTTTGCAGTTGCTCTCGGTGCACACCGACACCGGCGGCTCCGTTCGCCTGCACTACGCCGTGACCGAGAGCTGAACTACGGTCACGGGATGGCACGGACGAACCGCATGAGCCGCATCGTGGTGATCGGCGTGGCCGGGGCGGGCAAGTCGACGGTGGCGCGAGAGCTGAGCGAACGTCTCGGTGTGCGCCACATCGAACTCGACTCGATCTTCTGGCAGGCCAACTGGACCAAGCTCGACAAGGAGGAGTTCGAGGCACGCGTCCGGAAGGCGACCGACTCGGGCGGGTGGATCGTCGACGGCAACTACTCCGACCGCATCCGGCAGATCACCTGGACCGCCGCCGACACGGTGGTCTGGCTCGACCTGTCCCGCCCGGTCGTGATGTGGCAACTACTCCGCCGGACCGTACGGCGCACAATCTCCGGCGTCGAACTGTGGAACGGCAACCGGGAGCGCCCGTTCCGCGACCAACTCAGCCGCGACCCGGCCAAGTCGATCCTCCTCTGGGCCTGGCGTACTTACGCGCCGACAAAGCAGGAGTACGGCCAGCTTGTGAACGACCCGAGGTTCTCTCAGGTCCACTTCATCAGACTCACCTCGCGCCGCCAGCTCAGGCGATTCCTCCTCCAGACAGTTCCTGCAGACGGGACTGACAGGACTTGAGTGGGTGCGCCCCTCGTCCACAAGTCAGAGGTTGCTGTGGACAACTTGGCGTGATTCGATACCACCCACAAGATCCAGACAATCTTCGGAATCCCTTACAGATAAGGGCATTCCGCACGGAAACTGTCGGCGGTGGTGTCTAGGCTTCTGGGTATGGAGATCTTGGGCGCACGGCCGGTGTACTCGATGAGCGGCAGCGAACAGCTGCTGACTCTCGACGCCGCGCGGACCGAGATCGCCCGCCTGCAAACCCTCAGCCTGCACCTGATGGC
>NZ_DASRXP010000524.1:0-4840 GCF_035687465.1 Kribbella sp. | reverse complement strand
CGTCTGCGTGGATGAGACCCTCTTCCCCACCAAGGATTTCGATGGCCTGACCGTGCGGCTGTACGACGTCGAGGCGGGATCTTGGGCGATCTACTGGGTCAACAGTTCGCGGGGTGTGCTCGATCCGCCGGTGTACGGGGGCTTCGGGCCGGACGACGTGGGCATCCTCGAAGGACCTGACCGCCACGACGGGCGGCCGGTCGACGTCCGGTTCCGTTGGACGAAGGGCGACGTACCGGTCTGGGAGCAGTTCTACTCCGCTGACGGCGGTGAGACCTGGGAGAGCAACTGGACGATGACCTTCACGCCGCGGAAGGTGACCAGCGACTTCGACTTTCTCAACGGGTACTTCGATGTCGTGCACCGGACGTTGAACAAGCCGCTGACCGGGAGCGACGAGTGGCAGGAGTACGCCGGTACCTGCAGCGCGCGCACTCACTTCGACGGGGCGATCAGCATCGACGAGATGCAGTTCCCGAGCAAGTCGTCGTACGGGATGTCGTTGCGCCTGTTCGATCCGGTCGAGAAGCAGTGGTCGATCTACTGGGTGGACAGCAGGACGATGCGACTCGGCCCACCTGTCCACGGCAAGTGGACCGACGGCTCCTGCTGGCTGCAGGGCGAGGACGAGTACGACGGGCGCACAGTGCTGGTGAGCTACGCCTGGCGCGACATCACGGACACCACAGCCCACTGGGAGCAGGCGTTCTCCGAGGACGGCGGTGAGAACTGGGAGGTCAACTGGACGATGGACTTCACCCGCCGCGACACCGAACCGCCGCGGGTGGACGTTCCCAAGGTCACGAGCGACTTCGACTTCCTCGTCGGCGAGTGGGCCTTCCACAACCGCCGGCGCAGGCCCGTCCTCGGCGAGCCGGCGGAGTGGTACGAGCTGGACGCCACGATGAAGGGCTACACCTACTTCGACGGCCTGATCAGCTTCGACGAGGGCTGGTTCCCGACCGAGGGCTTCCGAGGCGCGACCTTCCGCCTGTACGACCCAGTCGCCAGAACCTGGTCCATCCACTGGATCAACAGCCTCCGCGGCACCCTGGAGACCCCCGTGATCGGCTCCTTCACCGACGGCATCGGCATCTTCGAAGGCCCAGACGCCTGGCAGGGCCAACTAATCGACGTCCGCTTCGTCTGGACCCCCGGCGCCCACCAGGCCGCCTGGGAACAACTCTTCTCCACCAACGGCGGAGAAACCTGGGTCTCCAACTGGCAAATGACCCACACGCGCACTGCCTGAACCTGGCCGCCCGCGCCCCTTGCTGCTGTGTTCATTCGCCCCCTTTCACCCCTCTTCACCGCGATCACTGTGCAGGCAGCCTGAAGGGTGAAAAGGGGGCGAATGAACACGAGGGTGGGGGCGCCGGCGGGCGGGTTAGAGGGTGCGGGTGGCAAGCAAAGTGGAGAGGGCTGCTTGGGTGGATTCGTAGCCCTTGTCTTCGCGGCTGTCGGGGAGGCCTGCTCGGTCTAGTGCCTGGGGGTCGTTGTCGCAAGTGAGGAGGCCGAACCCGACTGGTACGCCGGTCGACATCGAGACCTGCATGAGGCCCTCGGTTGCCGCCTGGCAGACGTACTCGAAGTGCGGGGTGTCGCCACGAATCACCACGCCCAGGGCTACTACGACGTCGTACCCGCTCTTGGCGGCGTGCAGCGCGGTGACGGGGAGTTCGAAGCTGCCC
The DNA here is from genome assembly GCF_035687465.1 of Kribbella sp. Taxonomy (NCBI): domain Bacteria; kingdom Bacillati; phylum Actinomycetota; class Actinomycetes; order Propionibacteriales; family Kribbellaceae; genus Kribbella; species Kribbella sp. Next base: position 3,149 of record NZ_DASRXP010000524.1, on the reverse strand, counting down.
GGGACGCGGATCACCTTGTAATCGGTGACTCCGGACTCGGACAGTGCGCGTTCGGCCCCGGCGACCAGGGCGTCGGTGACCTTCGGGTGCCACTGCGCCGCGACGACCGCGACCCGGACGCCTTCCGCCCGCGGGATCTCGATCGTGGGTGCTCCGCTGCCCGACATCAGTTGGCTCCGTCCTCGTCCGTGCCGGTGGGCAGGTGGTGGCCCATCCGGTCGCGCTTGGTGCGCAGGTACCGCAGGTTGTGCTCGGTCGGGTCGATCGAGATGCCCCGGCGCTCGACCACGTCGATGCCGTAGCCCTGGACCCCGGCAAGCTTGTCCGGGTTGTTGGTCAGCAGCTTCACCGAGTTGATGCCCAGATCCGCCAGGATCTGCGCGCCGGTGCCGTAGTCGCGGGCGTCGGCCGGCAGCCCCAGGTCGAGGTTCGCGTCGACCGTGTCGCGGCCGGCGTCCTGCAACTCGTACGCCTGCAGTTTGTGCAGCAGGCCGATCCCCCGGCCCTCGTGGCCGCGCAGGTACACCACGACGCCACCTTCCGCCGCGACCTGACGCATCGCCTCGTCCAGCTGCGGACCGCAGTCGCAGCGCAGCGAACCGAACACGTCACCGGTCAGGCATTCGGAGTGCAGCCGGACCAGGGTCGGCCCGTCCCCGATCTCGCCGCGGACCAACGCCAGCTGCTCGGTCCCGTCGATGGTGTTCCGGTAGCCGTGGGCAACGAAATCGCCGTACCGGGTGGGCAGGGTGGTGGTCGCGACCCGCTGGATCTGGCTTTCCGTACGGCGCCGGTACCGGATCAGGTCCTCGATCGAGATCAGCACCAGGCCGTGCTCGTCCGCGAATGTCCGCAGGTCTCCCCCGCGCTTCATGGTGCCGTCGTCGTTCACCAGTTCGGCGATGACCGCGGACGGCCTGAGTCCGGAGAGCCGGGCCAGGTCGAGCGATGCCTCGGTGTGCCCAGGACGGACCAGTACGCCGCCCTCCCGGGCGCGCAGCGGAAAGATGTGCCCGGGCTGAACCAGGTCGTACGACTCGGACGCCGAGTCGGCCAGCACCCGGATCGTCCGCGCCCGGTCGGCCGCCGAGATCCCCGTGGTCACGTTGTCCCGCGCATCGACCGAGATCGTGTACGCCGTCCTGAGCCGCTCGCGGTTGTGCGGGGTCATCAGAGGGATGCCGAGCCGGTCGAGCTCGGCCGCCTCCATCGGCACGCAGACCACGCCGGAGCTGTACCGGATCAGGAAGGCGAGCAGTTCCGGGGTCGCCTTGGAGGCCGCGAAGACCAGGTCTCCCTCGTTCTCGCGGTCCTCGTCGTCGACCACGATCACCGGGCGACCGGCCCTGATCTCGTCGATCGCATGCTCGATGGTGTCCAGCTTCAGTACTTCGCCCATGATCAACCCACCACAACTGGCTCAGGCGTCGAGGTGCTCGACGCGCGGTTCTGGATCCGCCACCAGGCTGCGAACCCGATGACGCAGAACAACCCGTAGACGACGTACATCGCAGCGGACGGGTAGAACTTCGCCTGCACAAGCAGCGGTACGCCGACCACGTCGACCGCGATCCAGATCAGCCAGAACTCGACGAAGCCACGGGCCATCCCGTACGTCGCCAGGATCGAGCCGGTGAGGATCCACGCGTCCCACTGCGGTCCCCAGGAACCCAAGGCCTTCAGGACCGGGTACGCGATGGCGTAGAGGACCACGGCGACGCCGAGGAGCTCAATACGTTCGCGGGTCGTCGCCCACCGCGGTTGCACGCCTGTGCCGTCCCTGTGGCGACTCTGGTACCAGCGGTACCAGCCATACAGGCTGACAAGCGCGAAGAACACCTGACGACCGGCCTGGCCCCAGAGGTCCTTGTCCTGCGGGGTGTCGAACAACCCGCCGACGAACACGGTGAACAGCAGCACATTGCCGACGATGCCGACCGGCCAGGCGGCGACCAGGCGGCGCATACCGAACAGCGCGCTCGCGAGGCCGAAGACGTTGCCGACGATCTCCCGGATCAGTACCGGTGAACCGGCGATCGTCACCTGCTCGTGCAGCAACCAGTTCGTGAAGCTCATTCCTTGCCTCCAGCAACAGCATCGGAGCCGCCGCTCGTGAGCAGGCGCTCGACATACTTTGCGATCACGTCGACCTCGAGGTTGACCGTGTCGCCGACCTTGTTCCGGCCGAGCACGGTGAGGTCGAGCGTGGTGGGGATCAGGCTGATCCCGAACGTTCCGGTGGAGTCGTCCACATCCGTCACGGTCAAGGAGACCCCGTCGACTGCGATCGAGCCCTTCTCCGCGACGTACCGGAGGATCTCTCGCGGCGCGGAGATCCGGACGACCTCCCAGTGTTCGGCCGGCTCGCGGCTGGCGATGGTGCCGACACCGTCCACGTGTCCCTGCACGATGTGACCGCCGAGCCGGGCGTGCGCCGCGACCGCGCGCTCCAGGTTCACCCGGGAGCCCTTCTCGGCGCCGCCGAGGCTGGTGCGCTGCAGGGTCTCGCGCATCACGTCCGCGGTGAAGGTCCCGTCGCCGGTCTCGATCACCGTCAGGCAGCAGCCGTTGACCGAGATCGAGTCGCCGTGGCGCGCGTCCGAGGTGACCGTCGGTCCGTGGATCCGGAGCCGGGCGGCGTCGCCTTCCAGCAGGTCGAGTGCTTCGACGGTGCCGAGTTCTTCGACGATTCCCGTGAACATATGGTCAATCCGTCCTTCTCGTCGTGTCCTGCTGGGTGCTATCGGTCGTGGAGTCGCGCGGGGTCAGGGTCAGCCGGACGTCGTCGCCGAGGCGAGTGACGTCCGCAAGATGGAACCGCAGGAGGTGGTCGATAGATTCCGCACCGAGATCGCCGACCGCCGAGAACCCCGAGCCGAGGACCGCGGGAGCGACGTACGCGACGATCTGGTCGACCAGGCCGGCGCGCAGGAAGGCGGCCGCCAGGGTCGGGCCACCTTCGAGCCAGAGGTGCCGGATCTGGTGGTCGTCCAGCTGGCGTAGTACCTCGGCGGGATCGTGGGTGGGGAGCAGCAGCGTCTCGGCCCGGTCGTTGCGGACCTTCGCGGTCGCCGGGATCTCCCGGTCGCCGACCACGACACGGAGCGGTTGCCTGGCGGCGGGCCGGTCCTGCTGGTCACGAACCGTCA
>NZ_DASRXP010000523.1:0-5960 GCF_035687465.1 Kribbella sp. | reverse complement strand
GAGGCATCGCCCTTCGCGAAGTCCTTGCTGTTCGGCTACGTGGGCGCCTTCATGTACGAGGGCGATGCGCCGTTGGCCGAGAAGCGCGCGGCCGCGCTCTCCCTGGACCAGAGCCTGCTTGCCGAACTACTCGGCCGCACTGAGCTACGCGAGTTGCTCGACGCCGAGGTGGTACTGCGGACGGAGGCCGAGCTCCAACGCCTGGCCGAAGACCGCCGCGCCCGCGACCTCGAAGGCCTCTTCGACGTACTACGGCTCGTCGGGCCGCTGTCGATCGCGGAGGCTTCGCAGCGCTGCGTGGAAGGCGCGGATGCCGAGTCCTGGTTGACCGAACTGGCCGCCGCCCGCCGGGTGGTTCGCGTCCGCATCGCCGGTGAACACCGCTGGGCCGTGGTCGAGGATGTGGCCCGCCTGCGCGACGCCCTCGGCGTACCGCTGCCTCCGGGTGTTGCCGAAGCGCACGCCGAGCCGGTCGCCGATCCGCTCGGCGATCTGGTGTCCCGGTATGCGCGAACACACGGCCCGTTCCGTGCTGTCGATCTTGCGACGCATCTCGGGATCGGCGTCGCCGTGGTGACGGATTCGCTGCGGCGGCTGAGTGCGGCCGGACGCGTGGTCGAGGGCGAGTTCCTGCCCGGCGGGATCGGTCTGGAGTGGTGTGACGCCGAGATCCTCCGTCTGCTGCGGCGGCGGTCGCTCGCTGCCCTTCGCAAGGAGGTCGAGCCCGTTGATCCTGCGGCGCTGGCGCGGTTCCTGCCGGCCTGGCAAGGGATCACGAGCAGCCGTGGGCGTGGATACGACGTGTTGCTGGGTGCGGTTGAGCAGCTCGCCGGGTGCGCAGTACCGGCGTCGGCGCTGGAGTCGATAGTGCTGCCTTCGCGCGTGCCTGGATACCAGGCGTCCATGCTGGACGAGCTGACGGCGACGGGCGAGGTTGTCTGGGCGGGTTCGGGGTCGTTGCCGGGGACTGACGGCTGGGTCTCGCTGCACCTGGCGGACAACTGCGATCTGACCTTGCCCGACCCGGACCCGACCTTCGAGCTCGGGGAGACCCATCAGGCCGTGCTGGACGCGTTGGCCGGCGGCGGCGCCTTCTTCTTCCGGCAGTTGAGTGATGTCGTCGGCTCGGCCAATGGAGTCGTTGACGACGAGACCCTGGTCAGCGTCCTGTGGGACCTCGTGTGGGCCGGCCATCTGACCAACGACACGTTGGCCCCGGTCCGCGGCTTGGTAGGCGGCGGCCGCGGCAGCCACCGAACCCGCCGTACGACGCCACGCGCGCGCCCGGGTCGTCCCGTCAGGCCAGGGCGGCCCGCCATGCCGTCGCGAAGTGGTCCACCGACGGCAGGCGGACGCTGGTCGCTCCTGCCGGAGCGCGATCCAGATGCCACTCGCCGGGCGCATGCCGCGGCCGAGACGCTGCTCGACCGCTATGGGATCGTCACGCGCGGCTCAGTGATGACGGAACGAACGCCGGGTGGGTTTGCAGCGGTCTACAAGGTGTTGAGCGCCTTCGAGGAGTCCGGGCGGTGCCGGCGAGGCTATTTCGTCGCAGGGCTTGGTGCTGCGCAGTTCGCCTTGCCAGGTGCGGTCGATCGGTTGCGGGCGATGGCTGATCTGTCCCCGGTCTCAGGTGGACGAGTCAAGCAGGAAGAGACGGCCGCGCGGGCCGTAGTACTGGCTGCCTCTGATCCGGCCAATCCCTATGGGGCTGCCTTGCCGTGGCCCGAGCGGGAGAACGCGGGCGGGCATCGGCCGGGGCGGAAGGCGGGTGCTCTGGTGATGCTGGTGGACGGGCGGCTGATCGTCTACGTCGAGCGTGGTGGACGGACGGTGCTGAGCTTCACCGAAGATCCAGATCTGCTGCAGCCGGCCGTCGACGCGCTCGCGCTGGCGATCCGGGACGGTCATCTGGGCAAGCTCAGTGTCGAGACCGCGGACGGCGAGCAGGTGCGGCACACCGTTTTCGGCGATGCCCTGGCGAAGGCCGGCTTCCATGCCACCCCGCGAGGCCTGAGGTTGCGCGCCTGAGGAGGGCCCCGATGTTTGGAGAGTCAGGTCATGCCTGAAGGGGACACCGTCTGGCGCGCGACCAAGCGGCTTCACCAGGCCATGGCCGGGAAGGACCTGACGCGGACCGACTTCCGGGTTCCGACGCTGGCGACGACCGACCTCAGTGGACGGACGATGGTCGAAGTTGTTGCGCGCGGCAAGCATCTGCTGATGCGGGTGTCCGGTGGGGTGACGATCCACAGCCACCTGCGCATGGACGGCAGTTGGCATCTGTACCGGCCTGGTGAGCGCTGGCGCGGAGGCGCCGATCATCAGGTCCGGGTCGTGCTCGAGACCGACTCCTGGGTTGCGGTCGGGTATCTGCTGCCGGTGCTGGAGCTGGTCGGGACAGACGCCGAGGACACTGTGGTCGGGCACCTCGGGCCGGATCTGCTCTCCCCTGACTTCGACCGGGAGTTGGCCATCGCGAACCTCGCGAAGGAGCCTGAGCGGACCATCAGCGAGGCCTTGCTGGACCAGCGCAACCTGGCCGGGATCGGGAACTTCTACCGGACCGAGGTGTGCTTCTTGCTCGGTCTGCATCCGTGGCGTCCCGTGCGGTCGGTGGACCTCGGCGCGGCGGTCGATCTCAGTCGGCGCCTGCTGAAGGCAAATCTCCAGCACGCCGCCCAGGTGACCACCGGAGTCGATCGGCCCGGCCGGCGGACCTGGGTCTTCGAACGGCCGGGGAAACAATGCCGGCGCTGCGGGACGACGATCCTGACCGCCCCGCTCGGGGAACCTCCGCGGGACCGGGTCAGCTACTGGTGCCCGGCCTGCCAGCCTGAGAACTGACCTGTGGACAACAGCCGAGGCGAGCCGGAACGCGGATAACTTCTCTGACGTATCGAACATCTGTTCGAACACGAGAGGAGACGGCATGTGCGACATCTGCGGCGGGATGACCGACGACGAGTACTCCGAACAGGTCGCGACCAGCATCGGGACCTTCGGGTGGTGCGTGCAGTACGTGACGGGCGAGGACAAGCGCAATCCCGGCTACGCCTACACGGTGGGACTGAGTCTGCACCGGCATCCCGAGTTCATTGTTTTCGACCAACTGGCCGAGCGTGCATATTTCGCGCTCGAACCGCTCGCCTGGGCGGTGCTCGAAGGGCGGCGGTTCGACGAGGGAAACGACCTCAGCGAGTACTACCCGCCACCTGCCCGGGCCAAGCTGCTCCGCTTCCCCGACTCCTCGACGCATCTGCTCTTGGCCAACGTGATGTTCCGGGATCCCGGTGAGCCACCGATCGAGGCGCTACAGCTCGTGCGGCCAGGCAAGCTGCCGCTCTTCGACAACCCCGTGAGCAGACGCTCCCGGACCCGGGATGCGCGATGAAACTCCTCAGCCGGTCAGGCGGCGGAGGCGACGACCTCGGGCTCGATCACCGAGTGCGCCAGCACCAGTGCCTCTTCACGGGCCAGGTCCTCGCTCACTTCGGCGAAAACCGTCGACAGCGGCACCTCCAGCGCCGTGCAGATGGCCGCGAGCAACTCGCTCGAGGCTTCCTTCTGACCGCGCTCGACCTCCGACAAGTAGCCCAGGCTGACCCGGGCATCGGCGGACACCTCGCGGAGAGTGCGCCCCTGGCGCAGCCGCTTGCGCCGCAGGACGTCGCCCAGAAGGCCACGAACCAGCACCATGAGGTTTCTCCCTTCCGCCTGTCGGACCGAACCTACTCGCACCGTAGCTCGACCGTGGACACCAACGGTACCCGTTGCCGGGTCACTACTCCTCGCAATGCCCAGCTTCGGTGCGCCGTCCCAGTCTGCCCTACCTGTGCCCATGCTGGTCTCAACACCCCGATCACCCGGGTTCTTCCGCCACCAGTTCAGCGGCGAGTCGCAGGACGGCCTGCACACTGCCCCGCCGGATGGCTGCTCGATCCCCGCTCAGCGACAGCCTCTCGACCCGTACCGCATCCGGCCCGGCCGCTGCTACATACACAGTGCCGGCCTCGATGCCCGCCTGTGGGTCGGGGCCGGCCACACCGGTCGTTGCCAGGCCGTAGGTCGCCCCCAGCCGCTGTCTGACGCCAGTGGCCAAGGCGACGGCCGTGTCGGGGTGTACGGGTCCTACATCGGCCAGGAGATCCGCCGGGACACCGGCGAGCGTCGCCTTCAGGTCAGTGGCGTACACGATCACTCCGCCGCGGTAGATCGCGGAGATGCCGGGAATGTCCGTCAGGGCGGCTCCGACGAGCCCGCCCGTCAGCGACTCGGCTGTCGCCAGCGTCGCCCCACGACTCCGCACCAGCCCCACGAGGCGCTCCAGCGCGTCCTGCTCACGGTCAGCTGTCACGGGCGGGAGCTGCTCACGGTCGGCTGTCATGGGAGGGGACGCTTGGCCGCGGCGCGGAGGCGGACGGCCCGGCCGACGTAATCGAGGCCGGTGATGATCGTCACCACCACGGCGGCGGCCATGAAGACCACAGCGGTCCAGTGCAGGACCGCCACCGACTGCCACGGAAGGAGGTAGAGACCCAGTGCGATCGCCTGCAGGACCGTCTTCAGCTTGCCGCCGCGGCTGGCCGGCATCACGCCGACGCGGATCACCCAGAAGCGAAGCGCGGTCACGCCCCATTCGCGGACCATCACCACGACCGTCACCCACCACGGCAGTTCGCCGAGGATGGACAGCCCGATGAAGGCCGCTCCGGTCAGTGCCTTGTCGGCGATCGGGTCGGCGATCTTGCCGAAGTTGGTGACCAGGTTCCAGCGGCGGGCGATGTCACCGTCGAATCGGTCGGTGACGATCGCGACCACGAAGGCCGCGGTCGCCAGCAGCCGGTTCTCCTCACCGCCACCACCGTCGCGGAGCAGCAGCCAGACGAACAGCGGTACCAGCACGAGTCGCAGTACGGTCAGCGCGTTCGCCACGTTCCAGGCGCTCGGCGCGCTGAGCGGGCCAGTGGCGCGATGCACCGGGTTCGTCGGCGGCATGGTCACGCGGTCAGGTTAGCTGCCGGAACGTCTGCTCGGGTCGGGACGTGCGCGGCGATCTCGGCGATCAGGTCGACGCCCTCGGTGCCGACGACCTCGGCAGTCACCAGGTCGCCGATGGCCAGCCCGGCCGGCAGAGCGGTCAGCGTGGTGGAACCGTCCACCTCGGGGCCTTGGTGAGCGGCCCGGCCCTCGGCGGTGTCGCCGTCGATCGACTCGACCATGACCTCCACGATCTCGCCGATCCGCGCCTCCGCGCGGGCCGACGTCAGGTCCTCGGCCAGCCTGGTGACCCGGTCCGCCCGGGCCGCGATGGTGTCCTCGTCCAGCTTGCCGTCGTAGGTCTCCGCCTCGGTGCCGTCCTCGTCCGAGTAGCCGAATACCCCGATCGCGTCCAGTCCGGCGCGAGAAAGGAAGTCGCAGAGAATGTCCACGTCCTCCTCGGTCTCCCCCGGGAACCCGACGATCACGTTGCTCCGGATGCCGGCTGTCGGCGCCTCCTTACGGACCTGGGCGATCAGCTCCAAGAAGCGCTCGGCATCGCCGAACCGGCGCATCCGCCGCAGCAGCGGGCCGGACGCGTGCTGGAAGGACAGGTCGAAGTACGGCGCGACGCCCGGGGTGGTGGCCATCGCCGTGATCAGGGTCGGGCGCATCTCGGCCGGCTGCAGGTACGACACCCGGACCCGGGTCAGCCCCGGGATCGCGGCGATCTCCTCGACCAGCGTCTCGAGCAGCCGGAGGTCGCCCAGGTCCTTGCCGTACGAGGTGGAGTTCTCCGAGACCAGGAAGACCTCGCGGACACCGTTCTCCGCCAGCCACTGGGCCTCGCCGAGCACCTCGGTCGGGCGGCGGGAGACGAAGGCGCCCCGGAAGGCGGGGATCGCGCAGAACGCGCAGCGGCGGTCGCAGCCGGACGCCAGCTTCAGTGGGGCCATCGGGCCGCCGTCGAGCCGGCGCCG
>NZ_DASRXP010000522.1:0-4577 GCF_035687465.1 Kribbella sp. | reverse complement strand
CCTCGGCGATCGGGGTGGCGAAAACCTCACGCAGCTTGGCTTCCGCGGTCGCCGACTGTACGCCGAACACCAGGCGATCCGGGTGCAGCGTGTCGTCGACGCCGTGCGCCTCGCGAAGGAACTCGGGCTGCCAGGCGATCTCGATGCCCTGGCCGGCCGGGGCCTCGGTGTGGAACCGCTGTTCGACCAGCTTCGAAGTACCGACCGGGACGGTGGAGCGGCCCACCACCAGGCAGGGTCGCGTCAGCAGTGGCGCGAGCATGTCGACGACCGAGTTCACCTGGGCGAGGTCGGCGGCGTCGCTGCCCTCGAGCTGCGGCGTGCCCACGCAGATGAAGTGCACGTCGGCCCAGTCGCCCACCTCGCGGTAGTCGTTGGTGAACCGCAGCCGGCCGGAGTCGGTGTGCTTCTTCAGCAGCGGATCCAGGCCCGGTTCGTACAGCGGGGCCTTGCCGTCGTTCAGCAGCTTCAGCCGGTGCTCGTCGATCTCGACGCCGATCACGTCGAAGCCGAACTCCGCCATGCCCGCGGCGGTGTTGGCGCCGAGGTAGTTCGTGCCGATCACCGCAATGCGCAGCGGTCGACCGCTGGGGGTGCCTTCAGTCATGCGGGCGACTCTACCGATCAGGGTTAGCACTCGATGACCGGCTCATGGCCGGGCGCGGTCGGACCGTGCGCCGTTCGTCACTTTCCGGGGCCGACGGCTCCCCGCGGCGGACGATCCGTCGTACATTGATACCCGTGAGTAACTCATTCGACCTGTACGCGCTGTCCGAGGAGCACCAGGCGATCCGGGCGGCGGTTCGCGACGTCTGCGACGCCAAGGTGGCCCCGCATGCCGGTGATGTGGACGAACTCGCCGAGTTCCCGAAGGCGTCGTACGACGCGCTGGTGGCGTCGGACTTCCACGCCCCGCACATCCCCGAGCAGTACGGCGGCGCCGGGGCGGACGCGCTCGCCACAGTCATCGTGATCGAGGAGGTGGCTCGCGCCTGCGCGTCCTCCTCGCTGATCCCCGCGGTGAACAAGCTCGGCTCGTTGCCGTTGCTGCTCTCGGCATCGGACCAGGTCAAGGACCGCTACTTGCCGCCGGTCGCGGCCGGCGACTCGATGTTCTCGTACTGCCTGTCGGAGCCGGAGGCCGGTTCGGACGCGGTCTCGATGAAGACGCGGGCCGTGGCCGACGGCGACGAGTACGTGCTGAACGGCGTGAAGCGGTGGATCACCAACGCCGGTGAGAGCGACTTCTACACGGTGTTCGCGGTGACGGATCCGGATGCGCGGTCCAAGGGCATCAGCGCGTTCGTGGTGGAGAAGTCCGACGACGGCGTCTCCTTCGGCGCCCCGGAGAAGAAGCTCGGCATCAAGGGCTCGCCGACCCGCGAGGTGTACCTCGACAACGTCCGGATCCCGGCCTCCCGGATGATCGGCGACCCGGGCACCGGGTTCGCCATCGCGATGGCGACGCTGGACCACACCCGGGTGACGATCGCCGCGCAGGCACTCGGGATCGCCCAGGGTGCACTCGACTACGCGCTCGGGTACGTCAAGGAGCGCAAGCAGTTCGGCAAGGCGATCGCCGAGTTCCAGGGCCTGCAGTTCATGCTCGCCGACATGGGCATGAAGATCGAAGCCGCCCGCCAGCTCACCTACGCCGCAGCGGCGCGGTCGGAGCGAGGCGACTCCGACCTCACCTACTTCGGCGCCGCCGCCAAGTGCTTCGCCTCCGACGTCGCGATGGCGGTCACCACGGACGCCGTCCAACTCCTCGGCGGCTACGGCTACACCCACGACTACCCGGTCGAGCGCATGATGCGCGACGCCAAGATCACCCAGATCTACGAAGGCACCAACCAGGTCCAGCGCATCGTGATGGCCCGCCAACTCCTCAAGGGCCTCAACTGAGGTCAGGATCAGGTGCTGATCTTGAGCTTCGCCGACGTCACCAGCTCGGCTAGTTGGGTGTTGGTGAACACCGGTCGTGTCAGCGGCGATCGCTTGGGGTCGTCACTCCGCTTGGCCTGCGCGAGGTACACGACGGTGCCGTCGTCGTGCCGGTAGGCGGCCCACTGATCGTAGGAGCCGCGACCATTGGTCACCACGCCGACCTTCTTGCCGTCGACGTCCACGATGGTGCAGGTACCGGTTCCATCCCAGAACTTCTGCGCCAGCTTGCAGGGGTCTATGGCCGGTTTGCCGTCCGGCGTTGTCGACTTCACCAGCAGCTTGCCGACCGTGTCGTCTTTCTGCACCGGGATGGTGGCCATGTACTCCCAGTAGTCCTGCTCCCCGTCACTGGACGCATACTGCCCCTGCGGCCATCTCATCGAGCGACCGTCCGGGTACTTCAGGTTCGGCGTGCTGAATCCCGGCGGCACTGACGAGCTGAGGTCGTTCATCAGCGTCACGGCCCGCTCGGCGCGGGGACCCGTGGTCGCCGTGCGGTCCACCTGGCCGTCCGGCCACGGGTCACCGGTCTTCCGCGTCGTCGGCGCCACCGTCGGCGTCACCGTGGGCACCGGCTGTGTCGTGCTGGTGCCGCCCGCCACCTGCTGATCCGCCGACCGGCCACTGGCGTAGTTCGCGATCAGCACGGGACCGGCCCCGACGCCGGCCACCAGCGGCACGACGGCGGCCCCGATCCACACCGCCCTGCGCCGCTTGCGCGCCCTGCGGCCCTGCTCGAGCGCGCGCGAAGGATCCATCGACGGTGGCGGACTGCTGCGCGTCATCACGTCGTGCAATGCCTCGTTGAAATCCTGTTCGTTCATCGAACCCTCTCCTCTTCGAGCAGACCGCGCAGCGTCTCCAGCCCGCGCGCGGCCTGGCTCTTGACATTTCCTGCCGAGCAATCGAGGAGTGCGGCCGTCTGCTCGACGGACGCGTCCTCCCAGTACCGCAGGACCAGAACGGCGCGTTGCCTCGGTGGCACCTTCGCGAGTGCCTCCAGCAACACGACTCGTTCGTCGGCAAGGCCAGACGATGGCGCCGCCCGATCGGTCGGCGGAGTCCCGACCGACTCGTGCCGGAACCACCCTCGGCGCCGCTCGGACAAGAACGTCCGCACGAGTGTCTGCCTGGTGTAGCTGTCCATCGCCTCGTGCCGCTGGATCCGGCGCCACGCCAGGTAGATCTTCGTGAACGTCTGCTGAACCAGGTCCTCCGCGCGATGCCAATCGCCACAGAGCAGGTATGCCGTGCCGCGCATGGCGTCCGAGCGTGCCGCGAAGTACGCCTCGAACGCGGCGTCCCGATCACTCATCTGTCCTCCCCCTCCTCGGTACTGAGTTAGACACGCCTCCGAGGGCTGAGTTGGTTGCATCCGCCGCCAAACCTGGGCATGGGTCCGGCCAGTTCGACTGGCTACTGGGCTAGGTGGGTTTGGGATGAACGTGTTTGAGCACGTAGAGGTTCGGGACGGCGATCCTTCTGAGTTCCTTGCCGGTGGTGAGGCTGTACTGCGCCAGGCCGTCGGGGTGTCCGGCCCAGATGTCGTTCGCGGTGCCCAGCGCGAGTCCACGAGTCTGTCCGTGGGTCGGGATCTGCCGGCCGCCTGCCACGATCACCAGCCGGTCGACGCTGACGACGAGGCTGCCTGAGGGTGTGATCAGGACGCCTGGTTTGCCGTCCTGCCTGGTCGCTGCGAACGAGTAGGCTCGCTTGACCGCGAGGTGATCGGGATCGATGTCGACTGCCCGGGCCGACAGGGAATGGACCACGGTGAGTCTGTCGCCGGAGGGGGACAGAGCGATCCCGTGCACGCCTGGGCGCCCTTGCCCGAAAGGCGCGGGCAGGGCGATGCGCTGGGCCCAGCGCTTACGGAGGTCGAGGCAGTGCACGAAGGCGATCGCATCCCCCTCGTGTGAGCAAAGCGTGAACAGCATCTCGCGCCGCGGATCGACGATGCGTTCGATCCGGTGAGCGTGCATCTCCTCCGTCGCCCCGGTCGGCAGTTCCCGGGTGAGGACAGCGTCCATTTGGCGGGTCCTCAGGTCGACCACGCGCGGGAGGTACCGCTCTGGACGGGCTGCCGGCACGTAGTCCAGAACGTGGAGATAGTTGCCGTCGGGCGAGAAGGCCTCGGGCTCGATGTTGCCGGGGAGATCCAGGCGGACGCGCTCGCCGCCGGGCTGCGAGACGACGACCGTCGTGCGCTCCCGGCCCTGCGGATCGTGCAGTCCGTAGATACCGGCGCCGCCTGGGGGTACCGAGGCGACCAGGGGGCCGTTCGCAGACACGATCCGTGGCGCCAGGCGGCCACGAAGTGTGGTGCCTGACAGCACCTGCCCGGAGGCCAGGTCACGAACCACCACGTGGGTACCGGTGCCGTCCGCCGAGGCGGTGACCACATGCCGCCAATCAGGTGTGGAGGTGGCCACGCTGGTCGGCGGCACGACCACCCGGGCGTCCTGGTCGAGCACCTTCACGCCGTCCTTGGTCGTCAAGAAGATCAGATAGCCACGCTCGCCGGCGGGAGTCGGCGTTGGAGTTGGAGGAGTAGTCCGCTCAGGAGTCGCGGTCTTCTCGGTCCGACCTGTGCAGTTGCCCAGGACCGACAGGCCGGCCGCCGCACCGGC
>NZ_DASRXP010000521.1:0-8406 GCF_035687465.1 Kribbella sp. | reverse complement strand
CGATCGTGAGCTTCCGGGTGTCGCCGTCGTCCCGGGTGTGGACGAGTTTGCCCGAGGACGTGCGGGCCGGCGTACCGGGGATGATCTCTACCCAGGCAGGATCGCGCTGCTCGTGCAGGACTCGGGTCTCGCCGGTTTCGGGGTCGGCTGTGAGGACGCGCAGGGTGCGCTGGTCGCGGGACTGCACGCTGACGAGTGGTCCGTGGGTGTCCCAGCCGGCCGAGACGACGTACTCGAAGGCTGCTCGGTCCCAGTCCAGCTCGATGCTGTCCGCGGCGAGGTCGAGGATGTGCAGGGAGACGAGGGCGTTCGGCGTACCGGCGGCGGGGTAGGGGATTTCGCGGGGCGGGCGGTCCGGGTTCGCGGGGTCGGCGATCCACCAGCGCTGGACCGGCGTGAGGTCGACCCGGGCAGCGAGCAGCCTGGTGCCGTCCGGCGACCACCAGTGGCCGCGACTGCGGTACATCGACTCCGACGCAACATGCTCAGCCAGCCCCCACCCAACCTGCGGATCCTCATCACCCACCAACCGCCGATCATTGCCATCCGCAACCTCAACCACCCAGACCGCACCACCACTGACATACGCAACCTGGGTCCCGGTTGGGTCCAGCCGAGGGTCGACTGCCGGACCGCTGGTCGGAATCAGCCGCAACCAATCACCGCGCCCGCCACTACCTCCGCCCTCACCTCGCGGGTCGCCTTGGTCTGCATCACTCCCCTCGCCTTTGCGGTCGGCGAGGTTGAGGAGCCAGAGGCTGCCGTTGAGGGCGAAGGCGACTGTGTGTAAGGCGGCGTCGGTGGAGTAGGCGACTATGCCTGCGGTGCGTTCGCGGGTGCGTTCGCGGCGAATGCGCTCGGCTTCGGGGATCGGGCCGTCGGCGCCGAGGCCTTCGGGGGCGACCAGCAGTCTTTCCTGGTCGCCATCGAGCAGCCAGAGGCAACTTGCCCGGTCTTCTGGGCCGCGGGTGCGGAGAAAGAGCACCCGCTCTCCATCGGGTGACACTGTGAAGGCGCGCGGGACGCCGAGAGTGAATCGCTGCGTACGCGCAGCCTGGGCTGGATATCCGTTGAGGTCCATAACCGAGACTCTGGGCTGCCTATCCGGTACCTGCGGGGAAGGAAGGTGCACAACGATCAGACGCCGTTCAGCGGATCAGTTGCCACGCCGGAGAGCCCGACCTCCAGTACTTTACCAACCGCCAAGGTCAGCCCACTCACCGGGGCGACTGCTCAGGTCAGCCAGTCGCCGAGCGGGCCGATCGCGAAGTACACGACGAAGAGGGCGGACACGATCCACATCAGCGGGTGGACCTGACCGGCCTTGCCGCGGACGATCTTGAGCAGCACGAAGGAGACGAAACCGGCCCCGATCCCGGCGGTGATCGAGTACGTGAACGGCATCAGGATGATGATCAGGAAGGCCGGGATCGCCACCTCGAGATCGTCGAAGTCGATGCCCTTGACCTGCGCCATCATCAGGAACCCGACCAGCACCAGGGCAGGTGCGGCCGCCTCGTACGGCACGATGGTGACCAGCGGGGCGATCACCATCGAGATCAGGAAGCAGATCCCGGTCACCACACTCGCGAGCCCGGTGCGCGCACCCTCACCGACACCCGACGCTGATTCGATGTACGACGTGTTGCTGGAGACGGAGGCGGCTCCACCGGCGGCGGCCGCGACGCTGTCCACGATCAGGATGCGCTGGGTGTTCGGCGGGTTGCCTTCCTTGTCCAGCAGGCCCGCCTCCGCGCCGATCGCGGTCATCGTGCCCATTGTGTCGAAGAAGTCCGCCAGCAGCAGGGTGAAGATCAGCAGCAGCGCGGACACCACGCCGACCTGCTCGAACGAGCCGAACAGATTGAACTCGCCGATGGTGTCCAGGTTCGGCCGGGTGAACCAGTCGTCCGGCAGTTTCGGCACGCTCAGGCCCCAACCGCCCGGGTTCTCGGCGGTCCGCGCGCCCACGTCGAAGATCGACTCGACCACGATCGCCAGCACGGTCGCGGCCACGATGCCGATCAGGATCGCGCCCTTCACCTTGCGCGCGTACAACGCGATCACCAGGATCAGCCCGACCACGAAGATCAGCACCGGCCAGCCGCGAAGGTTGCCGCCGACACCTAGTTCGACCGGAGGGCCGCCCGCCGCCGCCGGGCGGCGGACGAAGCCGGCGTCGACCACGCCGATGAACGCGATGAACAGGCCGATGCCCACGCTGATCGCGATCTTCAGTTGCTTCGGCACCGCCGCGAAGACGGCCTTCCTGAAGCCGGTGAGCACCAGGATCAGGATGATGATGCCCTCGATCACCACCAGGCCCATCGCGTCGGCCCAGGTCATCTTGGTCGCCACACTGAAGGCGATGAACGCGTTCAGGCCGAGCCCGGTGGCCAGCGCGAGCGGGAAGTTCGCCACCAGGCCCATCAGGATGGTCATCACCCCGGCCACCAGCGCGGTGGCGACCGCGACCTTGGCGATCGCCGCGACCGGGTCGGTGCCGCCGCCGATGTACTGACCGGTGCCGTCCTTGACGGTGCCGATGATCAGCGGGTTCAGCACCACGATGTAGGCCATCGTGAAGAAGGTGGCCAGCCCGCCGCGCACCTCGCGGCCAGGGGTCGAGCCGCGCTCGGTGATCTTGAAGAACGAGTCGAAGCCGCCCTGGAAGAAGGAGGCGGACCGGGACCGGGCGGTGTCAGCCTGTGGCGAACTCATGACGGAATCGTGCCAGTTCGCACGGACACCTGGCGAGCAATCCCGCAAACCCGTGCCCGATCGGGGCCATCCCTGAGCCCGAACGCCCATTCGGCACGACTAGGGTGGGGGTCGTGGCAGACGAGAACGACGAGGCGCCGAAGAAGCGGTCAGACCCGACGAGTCAGTTGGCCCGCGGGGAACTGGTGCACGCCGAGGTCAAGCCGCTGGACCTGTCCGGCATCCCGTCGGTGATCGTCGGGATCGTCGCGTGGGCGGTCGCGTTCGTGGTCGTGATGATCTTCCGCGACGACTTGAAGCGCGATGGCAACGAGTGGTGGATCTGGGTCACCGTCGCCGGCTTCGGTCTCGGCTGGATCGGCCTGTTCTACTGCCGCCGCCGCTGGGCCGCCATCCAGGCCGGCCACCGCCCCGCCACCGAGGACTGACGCCTCAGTCCTGCTCGGACTGCTCTTCCACGACCTCGACCTCGGAGTCGTCTTCCACGGCCGCGGCGTCGGAGTCGTCTTCCTCGACGTCGTCGTCGGAGTCGTCTTCTTCGACGTCGTCGTCGGACGGCGGCTCGCCGGAGGCCTCGACCTCGGCCTGTACTGCGTCCGACTCTACGACCTCATCCCGGACCTCGTCCGCCGACTCCCCGGACGACTCGGGTGACGGCATCGCGAGTTCGTCGTAGCCGGTGGTGTCGAAGGCGTGCTCGGTGGACGGCTGGTCCGGCAGGTCGATCACCACGTCCGAGTGGGCCCCGCAGCCGTAGTCGTACGCGACGACCCGTCCCTCGCCCGGCGCCATCTCGTTGGCGCACGCACCGAAGGCCTGCCCGAGGCTGTCGTTGAGGCGGATCCAGTACCCGCACGAGTGGCACTTGTACGGAACCGCCTGGGCGATCGCGGATCCCGGTCCGAAGTCCCCGGCGTACCAGCGCTCCGCCGCTTCCTCACGCCCGTCCTGCGACAGCACCCGCTCGCGCCCCAGCCCGAGCTCCTCGACGACAGCCAGTACTTCGTCCGGCGCGCCCGTGTCGGTGAAGCCGGGCTCGAGCCGCGGATCGTCCGGCAACGTCGGGAACAGGTCGCCCGGCCGCAGGTCGCCCGGCTGGACGCGCTCCGACCACGGCACCCACTCCGGGGCGACGATCGCGTCGTCGCCCGGCAGCATCACGACCTCGTCGATGGTCACGTTCTTGGCCCGCGAGGCGCGCGTGACCGTGACGGCCCAGCGCCAGCCGCGGTAGCCCGGGTGGGTCGACGCGAAGTAGTGCGTGACGAGTCGCTCACCCTCGACCAGGTACCCGAGGTGCTCCCCGATCCGCGCGGCGCCGGCTTCCTCGATCGCCGCCTCGCGAGCAGGTTCCACCGCCTCGACGCTGATGGCGTCAGGCTTGGCGCGGACCGGTTCCGGAGTCTTGACGGGAGTCACAATCGGTCATTCTCGCATGCCCGCGGACAACACCCGCGCCCTCCATGCATCGGGTCGCATCGCGGCGTAACTGCGGTCTGTCCCCGTGACAAGGCAGGATGGTTGTATGGAACGTCCCGACCCCGCGGATCCCCGGCGCCCCGACGCGCCTCGACGCCCGGGCACGGACTCCTCCAGCGGATCGTCCCGAGGCCCTTCGGCCGGCTCGGGTCCCTCGGCCGGTCCTGAGGCGGGCAAGGCGAGTGCGGGCGAGCGGCTGGGCAGCGCGAGCAAGAAGATCGGCAGTGCCGGGAAGAAGGTCGGGCACGCCTCCAAGGTCGGCGCGACCGGCTTCGCCACCGCCTCGAAGAAGACCGCCGGGGTCACCGGCCGGATGGGCAAGGCCACCGGACGCCGGATCCGGGGGTTGACCAGTGCCCAGGGCGCCGGCGAGTCAGGCCTGTCCCGGCTGATCGAGCTCGGCGCGGTGAACGCGGCCGGCGACACCGCCTTCGCGGTATCACTCGCGGGCACGGTGTTCTTCGCAGTACCGAGTGATCAGGCGCGGGACCGGGTCGCGCTGTTCCTCTTGCTCACGATGGCGCCGTTCGCGTTGATGGCGCCCCTGATCGGACCGATCCTGGACCGCTTCAGGCACGGCCGCCGCTGGGCCATCGGGGCCACGCTCGGCCTGCGCGGCTTCCTGGTCTGGAGTCTCGCCGCATCGATCAACGACAGCTCGACCTGGTTGTATCCGGCAGCGCTCGGTTGCCTCGTCGCTTCCAAGGCGTACGGCGTAACGCGGGCCTCCGCAGTACCGCGACTCCTGCCCAAGGACGTCACCCTCGTCACGGCCAACTCGCGGATCTCACTCGCCGGCCTGGTCGGTGCGACCGCGGGCGCCGGGATCGCGGGCGCGTTCGCCCTGATCGGGCCCGCGTGGTCGCTGCGCTGGGCCGCGGTCGTCTACGGCATCGGCCTGGTGCTCGCGATCCGGCTGCCGAGCCGGGTCGACTCCCCCGCCGGCGAGGAGATGACCGGTTCGGAGGGACGCGAGGCCCGGCGTAAGGCGATCACCGCGGCGGTCGCCCGGGGGATCCGCTGCAACCTCGGGCTGCGGTTCGTCTCCGGCTTCCTGACCATGTACCTCGCGTTCCTGCTCCGGGACAAACCGATCAGCGGGATCGACGGGGCGATCGCGGCCGGTGCGGTGATCGCCGCAGCCGGGATCGGGAACAGCCTGGGGACCCTGACCGGGTCGTTGCTGAAGGCAAGAAAACCCGAGGCCGTGGTGCTGGTGGTGCTGCTCGCGGACGCGATCGTGGCGATCTGCGTGGCGGTGCTCTACGGGTTCCCGATGCTGATAGCGCTGGGGTTGGTGGCAGGGCTCTGTAGTTCGCTCGGCAAGCTCTCGCTCGACGCGATGATCCAGCGGGATGTGCCGGAGACGGTGCGGACGTCGGTGTTCGCGCGGTCGGAGACGGTGCTGCAGCTGGCCTGGGTGATCGGTGGTGGGTGCGGCATCGTGCTGCCGCTCATCCCCCGCCTCGGTTTCGGCTTCCTCGCCGCGGTGCTGGCAGTCGTCGTCTTCCTGGTGATCCGCCAGAAGCCAGGCACCGAGACGCCTCGAACCGCGCCGTCCTCGAGTGGTCGCTCTCCTTCAGATTCAGGTCCGGCCGCGTCCGGTGGCCCGGAGAATCATCGCGAGCCGCCGGAGCGTCATGAGACCCGCCCGGTCACCACAGCGCGCACAATCCTGACGAGCCCGACCGACCCGACCGCGATTCAGCGGATCTCCGACCGGCGCGCAGGCGATTCGCCGACCCGTGAGGGGTCGCGGTACAACGAGCCGACGGTGGAACTGCGCTTCGATCCGGCCGACGACGGTACGCCGCGTCGCGAAGTACCGAAGGACGTGCAGTCGGACGACTCGCGTCGTACGGACGGTCAGCAGGTGGGTCGCTGGTGGAGCGGCCAACCGGACGACGACGACACCGTGCAGGACGAGGCTCCCTGGTCGAACGACCCGACCCTCGAACGCAAGCCCGGCCTCTTCCGCCGCCGCCCCGGCAACCGCCCACCCCGCTGAACAGACGAACTACCTACTCCCACCAGACCAGCAGGAGTAGGTAGTTCGTTGTCATCTTTGGTAGTCAGTGGGCCACGTTGGCAAGCTCCTCACCCGAGACCTCTGACTTGACCGGACCACTGTCGTGGTCTGTTGCGTCATCCGGGGTGTGGGTGGTGCCTCGGAGGGTGAGGGTGGTGGCTACGGCTGTGATTGTCAGGAGGATGGCGCCTACTAGGGCGACTGTGTTGAGGCTGTGGCTGAAGGAGTGGCGGGCCGCGGTCAGGAGCAGGTCCTGGAGTTGGGCCGGGAGGTGTGCGGCTGCGGCTGTGGCGGCGGGTAGACCTTCGCGGGCGGCTGTACCGAGCTCCGCGGGGAGCGCTGCCGGCAGGTGGGTGTCCAGGTCGCTGCGGTAGGCCGCGGTACCGATGCTGCCCAGTACTGCGATCCCCAGCGCGCCTCCGAACTCGCTGCAGGTCTCCATCAGCGCAGACGCCGAACCAGCGCGCTCCGGCGCGACTGCACCGACAACCGCCTCGGTTACCAGCGACATCACCATCACCAGCCCCGCCGCCAGCAGACCAGA
The DNA here is from genome assembly GCF_035687465.1 of Kribbella sp. Lineage (NCBI taxonomy): Bacteria > Bacillati > Actinomycetota > Actinomycetes > Propionibacteriales > Kribbellaceae > Kribbella > Kribbella sp. The sequence goes on along the minus strand of NZ_DASRXP010000521.1, from coordinate 1,633 downwards.
ACCGCCCAGCAGCACCCACAGCCGCGAATCCACCTGTACCTGAGTCAGTACGCCGAACCCGGACGCTGCGATCAGAAATCCCCCGCCGAGTACATAGGCCCGGTCCACCTTCTGAGCAAGCGCAGTACCAAGTGGTGCAGCAGCGCCGACCGCCACCGAAGGAACGAGCGCCCACAGAGCCGCCTTGAGCGGACCCATCCCGAGCACCAGTTGCAGGTACTGCGTCATGAACACCGCGTTCCCGACCAGCGCGACCATGCCGATGGTGTTCGCGGCCAACGCACCGCTGAAGGCACGGTTGCGGAACATCCCCAGCTCGACCATCGGGTGCTCCGCGGTCTGCTGTCGCCGCAGGAACGCCAGACCGACCAGCAACCCGATGACGATGCTGATCACCGGCGCCACCTCGACACCGTTCGCGGCAAGCTCCTTGATCCCCCAGATCACCGGCAGCACCGCAGCCAGCGACAGCAGCGCGCCGAGCAGGTCGAACCGTCCTCGCACCGGCGCCTTGAACTCCGGCAGCAAGACCGGTGCGAGCACCAGCAGCAGCACCATCGCCGGGGTGTTGATCAGGAACACCGAGCCCCACCAGAAGTGCTCGAGCAGGAATCCGCCGAGCACCGGGCCGAGCGAGATGCCGCCCATCATCACCGCGCTCCAGAACGCGATCGCCTTACTGCGCTGCGCCTGGTCGTGGAACATGTTCCGGATCAGCGCCAGCGTCGACGGCATCAGGGTCGCGCCGCCGATGCCGAGCACGGCGCGGGCGGCGATCAACTGCTCCGCGTTCTGCGCGTACGCCGCCGCGACCGAGGCCAGCCCGAACGCGAGTGCGCCGAACAACAGCAGCCGGCGACGGCCGATCCGGTCGCCGAGCGACCCCATGGTGATCAGCAGTCCGGCCAGGACGAAGCCGTAGATGTCGAAGATCCACAGCTGCTCCGTGGCCGACACCCCGAGGTCCGCGCTGATGAACGGGACCGCGAAGTACAGGACCGACACGTCCATCGAGACCAGCAGCAGCGGCAGCGCGAGCACGCCGAGTGCGATCCACTCCTTCCGCCCGGCCTTCTGACCGACGACCTCCGATGTGCTCATGACCCCTCCAGCTGATCTGTGTATGGCGCACACTGTGTACGTCACACGCAGACCGTAGCAGGCATCTGTCTATGATGTAAACAGATAGACTCTGGGGAAATCCGGACCGAGGAGATGCGATGGGCGAGACGGCGGACGACCTGCCGCGGGTGCTGCAGCTGTTGTGGGGGCTCGAAGGGCCGGCCCGCCCCGGGCCGAAGCCGACGCTGCAGATCAGCGACATCGGCGCGGCCGCGAACAAGCTCGCCGACAGCGCCGGCCTGGGCGCCGTCTCGATGAGCAAGGTCGCGGCCGAGCTCGGTTTCACCACGATGTCGCTCTACCGGTACGTCGACTCCAAGGACGACCTGTACGTCGTGATGCTGGAGGAGGCGTTCGGGCGGCCGGATCCGTTCGATCCGGACACGGACTGGCGGGAGCGGATCAGTACGTGGGCGCGGTCGTTCTGGAATGCGATCAAGCGGCACCCGTGGGTGCTGCAGGTGCCGGTGTTCGAGCCGCCGCTGTCACCCAAGCAGCTGGAGTGGATGGA
>NZ_DASRXP010000520.1:0-3319 GCF_035687465.1 Kribbella sp. | reverse complement strand
GAGATCGGCGGCCTCGCGTGGATCGGTCCCCAGCTCGGCTTCCTCGCGGAGCCGGGCGACCATCAGGATGTTGTAATCGGTGCCGATGGCAACGACGAACAGATAGAGCAGGATCGGCAACGAGAACGACACACCCGCGTGCCCTGCGGCGCCCTGGAACACGAACACGGTCGCGCCCATCGTGGCGAAGAAGCTCAGCACCACGGCGAGCATCAGGATCAGCGGCGCCAGCAGGCTACGCAGCAACAGCGCCAGGATGATCGCGATCAGACCGCCCGCGACTGGGAAGATCACCGACAGGTCCCGGGTGTTCGCGTCCCGGATGTCGGTGTAGCTCGCGGTGACGCCACCGACCAGCACGCTGGTTCCAGCCGGCGCAGCAGCGTGGGCCGTGTCCTTGAGCGGGCCGTCGACCAGATCCAAGGCAGCTGTCGCGTACGGCGTGTCGTCCAGGACCACGTTGATCTGAGCAACGGACTTGTCCGGATTGAGCAGAGCCAGACGGCCATCTCCACCGGCGGGCAGTACTGATCCGACCCCGTCCACCTCCGCCAGTTTCCCGGCGAACGTTTCCAGAGCGGCTGGGTCGAGCGGTGCGCCGTTGGTGCTGCGGACGTAGACGTTGGTCGGGTTCAGCGCGCCGGCTGGGAAGCCGGACTGCAGATCCTTGATGGCGCGGGAGGACTCCGTGTCGGACGGCAGTTGGCTGAACGCGTCGTAGTCGACCTTCATCCCGAGCGTGCCGAGAGCGAGCGCGACCATGATGGCGCCGGACGCGAGCGCGACCACGGCAGGACGCCTCGCCGTGAAGGTGCCGAACCGCTTGAACATCGCCCCCTTCGGCGTCTTCTGCCACGACTTGGACGGCCAGAACACCTTCGGGCCGAGCAGGGACACCACGGCCGGGATCAGCGTGATCGCGGCGAAGGCCATCACGGCGACAGCGATCGCCAGCCCCGGGCCGAGGCTCTTGAATCCACCGAACACGGCCAGCAGCAACGCGCTGAACGCCACCACGATCGCACCGGCGGCGGAGACGATCACCTCGGAGACCCGAGCGGTTGCGGTCACGAGAGCCTGCTTCGGCTCCTCGCCGGCGCGAAGGCGTTCCCGATACCGGAACAGCAGGAACAGGATGTAGTCCGTGCCGACGCCGTAGAGCACGACGGTCAGGGTCGTCTGCAGATCCTGGGTCACCTGAAGGTCGAACGCCTTCGCGGCCAAGGCGATCAACCCGGGTGCGATGGCGCTCACCAGACCGACCGTGAGGATCGGCAGGAACGCCGCGACCGGGCTGCGGTAGATGAACAGCAGCAGGCCGATGATCAGGACGACGGTGGCGATACCGACCACCACGAAGGCGTTGTTGAACGCATCCTGATTGTCCAGGAAGAGCGCGGCGTCACCGGTCACGCCGTACGAGAGTGCGCTGCCTTCGAGGGTCGGGCCCGCCAGGTCTCGGACCTTCTTGACCGCGTCGAGCACGGGCTGCTCATCGGCTGTGCCCTTCAAGCCCACACTGATCAGCTGGACCTGTTTGTTGGGCGAGACCGCTTGCGGACCGGTCACGGCCGCGGTGACGCGGTCGATCCTGGCGGAGGTGATCTTGTTCGCGAGTTCGGTCACCTTGGCCTGGTCCGCGGCGGTCAGTTCACCGCCCTCGGCCCGCTTGACCACGATGCTCGCGGTGGCGTCGTTGGTCTGGCCGAACGCGTCGGCGGCCAGATTCTGCGCCTGCACCGACTCGTAGGAGTCCGGCAGGAAACTCGTCTGGTCCTTGTTGGTGACGTCGGCCAGTGTCGGCGCGAAGGCGAGGACGGCGACCGCCGCGATGACCCACGCGGCGATCACTTTCCAGGGATTGTGGACGACGAATCGTCCGAGCCGAGTGAACACGAAACCCTCCCGAGATGCTGTCTACCTGCCGGTCGGTTGGTAGACTACCTGCCGCACGGTAGGTTGCGAAAGTGAGAGGGTGGTGAGGTGCAGCACGACACGAGGGCCCGGGACACGAAGGCCGAGATCCATCAGGCGGCGCTGGAGCTGTTCTCCACCCGCGGCTACGAGAAGACGAGCCTGCGTGAGATCGCCGAACGGGTGGGCATCACCAAGGCGTCGCTGTACTACCACTACTCGTCGAAGCATGAGCTGCTGAAGGCGATCATCGGCAGCTTCTTCGAAGATCTCAACGAGATGCTCAATCTGGTCGACCAGCTGCCCTGGTCAGCGGAGACGGAGCGCGAGCTGATGGGCGCCTATCTCGACGTGGTGATCAAGCACCGCGTCGCAGGACCGCTCGTACTGCGTGACCTGGCGGCCGTGCTCGCCGCCTTCGGGGACGACCTGGACGAAGTGGTTGCCAGGAGCCGGGACTTCCAGATCTGGCTGGCCGGCCCGGATCCGACCGTCGGCGACCGGCTGCTCGCAGCCGCGGCGGTCGAGGTCGTCGGCGCGGTCCTGTCGTCCGGACTGGGGCCGTCGGAGGTGAGCGACGACGAGATCCGCGCCGTCCTCCTGGACGCAGCCACCGCAGTTCTCAGCCGCCGCCAACGCACCACCACCAACGTCTGACCCCCAGCTCAACCCGCGGTCGCCGCCCCGGCCAGTTCCCAAGCCGTCGCTCGCCCTGGCTAATTCCCAAGCCGTCGCTCGCCCTGGCTGATGCCAAGCCGGCACCGGCTCGGGTGAGCGTGGCGGCACCTGTGTGGTGGCGGGTCAGACTTCTCTGCTGTCGGGCTTGCGGTGTTTGTTGTGGCTGGTTGAGCCGGTGGCTTCGCCCAGGTTGCTGGCGGGCTTGGCGGGGTCTGCCGGGGTGGCGCTGCCGGGTGGTGCGTTGCCGGCGAGCGCTTGCTGTGGATCTTCGTCCATCCGGGCGCCGGTCGCCTGACCCTCGACTCTCGCGAGTAGTTGCTGGCTGGGACTCAGCTGCGGATCCGAGGTTGAGCTGGACTGCGCGGGGTCGCCGGCCGTGCCCGAGAACGCTGCCGCTGAGGCCCTGCTCGTGTCCGCCTTGAAAGCAACCAGCCCCTCAGGCTTCTCAGCGCTCGAAGAGACCGGAATCTGAGCCGCCGCAACTTGAGCCGGCGCGGCCTGAGCCGGAGTCGCTGGGGCTGGGGTGGGCTGGGACGGTGTCGCCTGAGCCGGCGTGGTCTGGGCCGGAGTTGCTGTGGCTTGGATTGGGGTGGGTTGGGCGGCGGCTGCTACCTGGTTGGGCTGTTGGCCCGGGGCGGTCCACGTTGTCCGTTGGGGTGTCTGGTTGCGGGCGGCCGGGTTCTGGCGGCGCGCTGTGTAGGCCGCGGAGAATTGCTGCGCCGCGGTC
>NZ_DASRXP010000519.1:0-2555 GCF_035687465.1 Kribbella sp. | reverse complement strand
ACGACCTGTTGGCTCGCCGCGACGACCTGCAGGCGCAGATCGACAAGTGGCACCGCCAGCGTGTGATCGAACCCCTCGACATCGAGGCCTACCAGCAGTTCCTCAACGAGATCGGCTACCTGCAGCCCGAGCCTGCCGCCTTCACGATCACCACCTCGGGCGTCGACACCGAGATCACCAGCACGGCGGGGCCGCAACTCGTGGTGCCCATCCTGAACGCGCGCTTCGCGCTCAATGCATCCAATGCACGCTGGGGCTCGTTGTACGACGCGCTGTACGGCACCGACGTGATCCCCGAGGACGACGGCGCCGAGAAGGGCACCAGTTACAACAGGGTCCGTGGCGACAAGGTCATCGCCTACGCCCGCGAATTCCTCGACGGGGCGGTGCCCCTGGCCAGCGGCTCCTGGGCCGACGCGACCGGACTGAGCGTCGCCGACGGCCAGCTGGAGGTCGCGACCGGCGACGGGCAGTCCGTCGCGCTGGCCAGCCCGGAGAAGTTCGTCGGCTACACCGGGACGCTGGGCTCGCCCGCCTGGTCCGTGCTTCTCGTCAACAACGGCCTGCACATCGAACTGCTCGTCGACCCGGAGGCTCCCGTCGGTTCCACCGACAAGGCCGGGATCAAGGACGTCGTGCTGGAATCCGCGATCACCACGATCATGGACTTCGAGGACTCCGTGGCCGCCGTCGACGCCGACGACAAGGTGCTCGGATACCGGAACTGGCTCGGTCTGAACCGCGGCGACCTGACCGAGCAGGTCAGCAAGGGCGACAAGACGTTCACCCGGGTGCTCAACGAAGACCGCATCTTCACCACGCCTGACGGCGGCGAGTTGACCCTGCCAGGGCGCAGCCTGCTGTTCGTGCGCAACGTCGGGCACCTGATGACCAACGACGCGATCATCATGGGCGGGGACGGCCAGGAAGGCACCGAGGTGCCCGAGGGCATCCAGGACGCACTGTTCACCGGCCTCATCGCGATGCACGGCCTCAAGGCCGACGACCAGAACGGTCCGCTGCTCAACAGCCGCACCGGCTCGGTGTACATCGTCAAGCCCAAGATGCACGGGCCCGACGAGGTCACGTTCACCAGCGAGCTCTTCAGCCGGGTCGAGGACGTGCTCGGCCTGCCGCAGGCCACGCTCAAGGTCGGCATCATGGACGAAGAGCGCCGCACCACGCTGAACCTGAAGGCGTGCATCAAGGCGGCCGCTGACCGCGTCGTGTTCATCAACACCGGATTCCTCGACAGAACGGGCGATGAGATCCACACCTCGATGGAGGCAGGACCGATGGTCCGCAAGGGCACGATGAAGAGCCAGCCCTGGATCAAGGCCTACGAGGATGCCAACGTCGACGCAGGCCTGGCCACCGGACTCTCCGGAAAGGCGCAGATCGGCAAGGGTATGTGGGCCATGACCGAGCTGATGGCCGACATGGTCGAGCAGAAGATCGGACAGCCCAAGGCGGGTGCGACGACCGCGTGGGTGCCGTCGCCGACCGGTGCGACGCTGCACGCGATGCACTACCACCAGGTCGACGTGTTCGAGGTGCAGAAGGAACTCGCAGGGAAGAAGCGGACCACGATCGAGGAGTTGCTGACGATCCCGCTGGCCAAGGAGCTTGCGTGGGCGCCAGAGGAGATCCGCGAGGAGGTCGACAACAACTGCCAGTCGATCCTCGGCTACGTGGTGCGCTGGATCGACGCGGGCGTGGGTTGCTCCAAGGTGCCCGACATTCATGATGTAGCCTTGATGGAAGACCGTGCCACGCTTCGTATTTCGAGTCAGCTGCTCGCGAACTGGCTGCGCCACGGGGTCATCACCGAAGCCGACGTCAAGGCAAGCCTGCGGCGGATGGCGGCGGTCGTCGACGAACAGAACGCGAAGGATCCCACGTACCTGCCCATGGCGCCCGATCCGGACGCCAGCATCGCCTTCGCGGCCGCCCAGGAGTTGATCCTGTCCGGCACCCAGCAGCCGAACGGCTACACCGAGCCGATCCTGCACCGGCGCCGCCGCGAGTTCAAGGCTCGCCAGCTTGCCAGTGGCTAGACTTCGGCGGCAGCACCGGGTGGCAAAGGGTGGAAACACGTGGGCGAGGTCCACGTCGCGTAGCGAGCACAGAGGTTAGGGATGGGTAGGCACAGCGTTCCCGATCCCGGCGACCCGTCGGGCCAGCGGCCCGATCCGGGTGATGACTACGACGACGACTATTCCGATGACTATTCCGACGACTACCAGACCACCCAATTCACCAGGCCGGAACCGGAGCCCGAAGCCCGGCCGGGCTACGACGAATACGGCCAGCAGGGGTACGGAGCGGGTCACGGCACTCGCGGTTACCAGGACGCCGGATACGACGACGCGGGCTACCAGGACGCCGGATACGACGACGCGGGCTACCAGGACGTGGGCTACCAGGACGCGGGCTACGAGGACGCGGGCTACGAAGATCAGGACTACCCCGCGTCCGACTACTGGACGCACGACGACGACCTCGGATACGACGAGCCCGAACAGGCGACGCGGTCCTTCGCGACGTCCACCCCG
>NZ_DASRXP010000518.1:0-7080 GCF_035687465.1 Kribbella sp. | reverse complement strand
TCCTGGTAGTTGCCAAAAGCCCCTAGGCAGGTGAAGGTCAGGCGCCGCCCCCGCGAGGGCGGCAGCCCTGAAACTTCCAGTCAGACCTTGCCGCCGGCTGCTCTGGGGGAGGTGGGGTCGGCTCCCTCGTCGCCGACCTTCTCGCGGGCGAGGTAGTCCTCCAGGTGGAACAGGTTGTCGCCGGCCCGCTTCGCGACGTTGACCAGCGTCGTCATCGCGGCGACCTCCTCGACCTGCTCCTTGAGGAACCACTGCATGAACTGCTCGCCGACGTAGTCGCCCTCGTCCCGCGCGGTCCGGGCCAGCGTCTCGATCTGCTTGGTGACGGTGATCTCCTGCTGGAGCGCCAGTTCGAGTGGCTCGATCGCGCTCTTGAAGTCGTTCAGCACATCACCGGTGCCGGGGATCTGCGGCCGGATGTCCATGTCGAGCAGGTACTGGATCATCATCATCGCGTGGTTGCGCTCTTCGAGGGCCTGCTTGTAGAAGTGCCCGGCCAACTGCGGGAGGTCCTGGTCGTCGAACCAGACAGCGACTGCCGTGTACTGCTGCGACGCCGTGAATTCGTTGCGAATCTGTTCCTGAAGGAGTTTCGGATACGTGCTCATGAACGCCAATGTAGTGCTCTCCGGGCGATTTCTCACCGTTGGGGAGCCTGCCCTAACGGCGTGTCATCAGAAGAATCAAGCAGCTCCCTGCACGTGCGAGCGGATCGCCGGCAGGTTCCCGAGCGGCGCGAAATACCCGCTGATCCCGTGATCGAAGGTGATCGCCGCGATCCCTTGCTGCAGCCAGACCGGCGCCTGCGCGACCGCGTCCTGCGGCGCCAGCGCGAGCACCGGCACCTCCACGTCGGCCTCCGCCAGCCCGTTCTCGATCGCGAATCCGCGCGCCCGCTGGGCCGACGTGAACGCCATCAGGAACGGCTGCTCCTGGTGCACCCCGACGAACGGCTGCGGGTTGTCCGCCTCGCCGCGCTGGACGAACCACCAGCGGTCCAGCCCGAAAGTTGCCGTCCACAACCTTTCCTGGTTCGCGGCGCTCGGGTCGGTACGAACCGCCTCGGCCAGGACATCGGTGACAACTGCCTCGCTCATGACTCCGACCGTACGACGTCAGCGGTTCCCCAGCCGCACCAGTTCGGTCTCCGCCCCCGGCAGTGTGATGCTGATCTCCTGACCGTCGACCGCCACATCGATGCCCTCGGCACGGGCCTCAGGGCGGATCGCGTCACGGGTCAGCAACACAGCGTGCACAAGGACCAACGGTTCACCGGAGTGAGCAGTCGTCAGGTACGGCGTCGCCGAATGCGGGCCGAACGGGTTCGCCCCGAGATCACGGTGCACCCCGGCCGCGTCGTACCCATGCAGGTTCACCACCGCCGACATCAGGCCGTCCGCGTTCCGCGCCGACGCCCACGCAGTACCGGCTGTTGCTGAAGGCAAGGAATCGCCCGCCACCGCGAAGCCGCCGCTGCGGACCAGCGCACCGGCCGGTCCTTCGACGAGCGCGCAGCGGATCTCCCAGCCGCCGTGCACGACGGACGTGATCTCGATCGGCCACGGACCGTCCTCGCCCAGCCACGCCTTGTGCCACGACGACGCAGAGCGAGCGCCGATGCCGAGCCGCCTGATCCGCCCACGAGCACTCGATCGGCCCTGCTGGTCGACGAGCGAGGTCAGGTTGTCGATCCCGGCGGACGAGTCGGTGAGCTCAGGACCGGCGTGGTTGGCGTACGCGAGTCGGTTGTAGTGCGGATCGGCCGAAGGCTCGACACCCGAAGGCTCAGCCGGCGGCGCGTGGTCGGCCCCGTGGTTCACCAGTTGCACCACCTGGTCGTGCCGGCTCGCGTGCACGATCCAGCCGGGCGCGGGCATCGAGCGGATCTGGTCCGCCTCATCCAGCGGCAGCGTCTCCTCGGCATCCGACCAGACCGGGTGCTCCGGCGGCAGCAGCAGTCCGATGAACCCCTTGCTGGCCCAGTACGGCGACCCCGGACCGGAGTACGGCTGAGTCGTCGGCAGGAACGTGTCGTACCACCCGAGCGTCAGCAGCCCCCGCTCATCCGGTACGCCGTGCTGCACGAAATGCCGCGCGATCCCCGAGCAAAGCCGCCGGGTCTGCCCCGGAGACAGGGGAGTGGCATCCAGAACCGCGCCCATCCAGTACGGCGTCGCCGCGGCCATCCGATACGTCAGCGACCGTCCTTGGTAGACCGGCGCCCCGTCGTTCCCGACCAGGTGGATCGCATCCTCCAGGAACAGCGAGAGCCGCTCGCGGTAGAGCTTCAGCCGATCGTCGTACTGCGCGCCTGGGGTGGCCGCCGCCATCCGGGTCCACAGGCCCGGGTAGAGGTGCATCGCCCAGCCGATGTAGTTGTCGAAGTTCTGCCCGTCGCCGTCGGAGTACCAGCCGTCCCCGACGTACCAGTCCTCGATCCGGTCCAGGCCGCCCTCGATGTCCTCCTTGGAGTACGGTGCGCCGACGGACGCCAGGAACTGCTCGCTCACGACCTGGAACAACCGCCAGTTGTTGTCGTGCGTGGTGGACCCGATGAACCCGCCGAGCCACTCCGCCACGTGCTCCTGAGCGCGGGTGTCCAGCCGGTCCCAGATCCACTCGCGCGACTCGTGCAGGGCGACGGCGATGGCGGCGGCCTCCACCATCTGCTGCGACCGTGGGGTGAGCCGCAGCCAGGCCTCTGGGTGATCCGGGTTCGCCCCGTTCGCGACCCCGCGCGCATACCGCTCGATCAGTTGCTCGCAGCCCTCGCCACGCACGCCCGCGATCCGGAAGGCGGCCAGCATGAACGAGCGCGCGAATCCCTCGAGTTCGTCCGAGGATGTCCCCGACCTGCTCGGTCGTCCCGGCAGCACCACCCGGGCTGAGCCAGGGGAGAAGTACGGGATCAGCGAGTCCAGCAGGTGGTCCGCCAGCGCCTCCCAGTGGGCCCGGACCCAGCCGGTCTGGCGGGACAGCACTCGATCGGTGTCAGGCAGGATGAGGCGGCTCATGCGATCCTTCCGAGTTCGGTGCGGCTGATGGCGTGGAGCAGGGGAGCGCCGGCGGCGAACCGTTCGACCTCACCGACAGCGAGCTCGCCGAGGCGCGCGATCTCGTTGCCGACGGCGCCGGCCAGGTGCGGGGTGATGAACACGTTCGGCAGGTCGAGCAGCTTGGACTCTGGCAGCAATGGCTCGGGGTCGGTCACATCCAGCACCGCATCGATCCGGCCAGAGACGCACTCGCGCTCGAGGGCCTCGGCGTCGATGATCTTGCCGCGGGCGGTGTTGATCAGGACGGACCCGTCCCGGAGCAGGCCGAGCAGCCGCGCATTGATCATTCCGACCGTCTCCGGCAGCAAGGGCGCGTGCACGCTGAGGATGTCGCTCCGGCTGAACAGCGAGTCCAGGTCGACCAGTTCGGCGCCCAGCTCAGCTGCCTCGGCCTCGCTCAGATACGGATCACTGATCAGTACTTCGAGATCGAAAGCGCGCAGGCGGTCCGCCACCATCCGGCCGATCCTGGAAGCCCCGAGTAGTCCGACGGTGGTGCCGTAGTTGCCCGGCACGCTCTTCGGATTCGGCTTCCGCCTGCTCAGCCGGTACTCCGCTCCGAGGCGGAAGGCCCGCTTTCCACTGAGCACGATCGTGGCCACGGTGTACTCCGCGACGGGCAGCGCGTTCGCCACCACCGCCGACGACACCAGGATCCCGCGGTCGAACGCGGCCGGGTCGATGAACCCCTTCACCGAGCCCGCCGAGTGGATGATCGCCCGGAGCCGGGGAGCCGCGTCGAGCACCTCGGGGGTGATCGCGGGGCAACCCCAGCCGGTCAGAAGCACATCCACCCCGGCCAGCGCGCCGCGGATCGCGGGATCGTCGAGGAACGCGCTGCCCGGACCGGCCCGCAGTACGTCGGCGACCTGGTCGAGGCGGGCGCGGACCGGCGGTACCAGCACCAGCTCCCGGCTGGACTCGTTCATCGCCAGCATCACTGTCGGGGTGTTCAGGGCGGTCTGGGCCGGCTCTTCTTCGGTGCGCACAAGAGCACGCTAGCAAGCGCTTTCCAAAAGCGCTCGTCCGCCCGCGTCGCGACGGGGATGCTGAGAAGACCGAAAGAATGTCCAGGAGCGGAATTCCTGGCCGGTGACGAGGCGTTGTTCGAGGTGAGGGCAGGATAGAGGGGCCTACCCGCCCTGTTGGCCACTGTTGAAGGAGACGACGATGCTGCGACCGGACGACCTCTACGAGATCGTCGACGAGTCGGTGGAGACCGGCCCGGCGGCCTCGCCGAAGGTACTGGTGCATTCGCTGGACGGGTTCATGGACGCCGGGCAGGCCGGACGGGTGACCGCCGACCATCTGCTCGAGGTGCTGGACAACCGGCTGCTGGCGAGGTTCGACGTCGACCAGCTGCACGACTACCGGGCGCGCCGTCCCGAGGTGACCTTCGCCGAGGACAAGTTCATCGACTACAGCCCGCCGACGCTGTCGCTGCACCTGCTGACCGACGACGCCGGTGTCGAGTTCCTGCTGCTGGAGGGCGTCGAGCCCGACAACCACTGGAACCGGTTCGCCGGCGCGGTGCGGCAGCTGATCGAGATGTACAACGTCACGTTGACGGTGGGCGTGCACGGCGTACCGATGGGTGTGCCGCACACGAGGCCGCTCGGGCTGACCGCCCACGCGACCCGGCCGGAGCTGGTCACCAAGTCGAACATCTGGGACGGCGAGATGCGTCTTCCCGCCAGCGCGGGGACCATGCTGCAGGTGCGGCTGGGCGAGGCCGGCAAGGACGCGATGGGATTCGCGGTCCACGTGCCGCACTACCTCGCGGAGAACCGCTTCCCGGGTGCCGCGCTCGCTCTGGTGCACGCCATTTCGGCGGCCACGGGCCTGCTGCTCCCTAGCAAGGCGTTGCTCGATGAGGCCGCGATGACCGGACGGCTGGTCGACGAGCAGGTCGAGGCCTCCGAGGACGCTTCCGCCGTCGTCAACGCCCTGGAGACCCAGTACGACGCCGCGGCGGGCTCGCTCAGCCGAGGAAGCCTGCTGGCCGGATCGACGCCGTCGGCCGAAGAGCTGGGCGCCGAGGTCGAGCAGTTCCTCGCAGAGCTCAACCGCGACGAAGACAACTAACACTTGCGCGCACGAAGGACCTCGGGTCACCCGAGGTCCTTCGTGCGTTAGAGGAAGGTTCAGGCCGGTACGGCGAGGCGGCCCTTGCTGCCGGCGGTGACGAATCCGTCCACGCTGACCCGGCCGGCTCCGACGGCGGCGAGGGTGAGGGCTGACAGGCCGAGAACGACGACCAGTTCCCAGCCGCCCTCGGTGACGAAGACGCCGTTCGACAGGTGCACGAAGAGGAACGCGCCGGCCATGTCCATGGCGAGCAGGAGGCCGGCGACGCTGGTCAGCAGTCCCAGGATCAGGGCAGCCCCACCGACGAGTTCGGCCGCGGCGGCGTAGTACGCGGAAAGGGTGGGCGCGGGAACGCCCATCTGCTCGAAGTTTGCGGCGGTGGCGTCGAGTCCGTTCGTGCTGAACTTCTGCCAGCCGTGGGCGACGAACACGATGCCGACGCCGACGCGGGCGAGCAGCAGAACGAGGTCGCGCGAGGCGGCCCGGGCGCCGGCCGCGCGGCCGGCCAGGGTGCGGGGAAGCTGCGAGGTGGGGGTCAGCGAGCGGGGGGTCATAGCTGGCTCCAGTCAGTCGATGAGTCTCATTGAGCGTTCAAGTGGACGCTACCGACGGCGACCGAAAGCTCACCGAAAAATGCGTCGGCAGGTGAGCGGACGCACACTGGATCCCGGTCCCGGACCTGACAGGATGAGGTATGCCCGAGTCCCTGGAGGATCTGGTCGAGCTGCTCGACCTGGAGATGATCGACGTCGACCTGTTCCGCGGCCGGCAGCCGCAGACCTCGGCGCAGCGCGTGTTCGGTGGTCAGGTGCTCGGTCAGGCGCTGGTCGCGGCCAGCCGTACGGTCGACCCTGAGCGGATCGTGCACTCGTTGCACGGATACTTCCTGCGGCCCGGCGACACCGCGGTACCGATCGTCTACAAGGCTGAGCGGATCCGGGACGGCAGGACGTTCAGCAGCCGTCGGGTGGTCGCGTCGCAGCACGGCAAGACGATCTTCTACATGTCCACGTCGTACCAGCGGCCCGAGCCCGGCCTCGACCACTCCGACCCGATGCCGGACGAACTGGTCCCGCCGGAGCAGGCGCCCACGTTGGCCTCGGTGTTCGAGGCAGCCTCCGGACGTAAGGCCGAGGACTGGAACAAGGAGTGGGCCGCCCTCGACGTCCGGCTCGCGGGCGTGAGCGGCCGGCAGTTCTGGATCCGGGCCGCCGGCAAGCTTCCGGACGAGCCGGCCTTACATGCTTGCGTTCTGGCCTATGCGAGCGACCTGACGTTGCTAGGGGCAAGCTTGTTGCCGCACGGCATCATCATCGGCGACCGCCGGATCCAGCCGGCCTCGATCGACCACGCGCTGTGGTTCCATCGCGAGTTCCGCGCGGACGAGTGGCTGCTGTACGACCAGGCCTCGCCGTCGGCCTCGGGAGCCCGCGGGTTCGCCACCGGCCGCCTCTTCACCCAGGACGGCCGCCTGATCGCCTCGGTAGCCCAGGAAGGCCTGATCCGCCCGATCGGCCTCGACCTCGAGGACGAATCGAGTTGACGAAATCTGCTAGCTTTGAGGACATGAGCCAGCACGTTGTGGAGACGACGACGCCGAGGTATGTCCCGGCGCGCTGACAGCTGACTGTTTTCGAAGCCCCGGGGCGAGTGCCCCGGGGCTTCGCCATTTCCGGCCTCCACTCGCCTCATCTGATGACGAGGAGTCCAACTCATGTACGACCACCGCAAGCTCGGCCGTGAACTCGGCCTGTTCGACTCGGATCCGCTGATCGGGTCCGGCCTGCCCTACTGGTTGCCCGCCGGAGCCGCGATCCGCCAGGCCCTGGAGCGCTACATCGCCGAGGTCGAGCGAAGAGCCGGCTACCAGCAGGTCTATTCACCCGTGCTCGGCAAGCGCGAGCTGTATGAGATCTCGGGCCACTGGTCGAAATAC
>NZ_DASRXP010000517.1:0-7168 GCF_035687465.1 Kribbella sp. | reverse complement strand
CTCTCGGGCGCCGGCTAGCCATTCACTACCGCCAGCAACACGAGGTACCGCTCCCAGTGCGGATCGGCGGCAGTCGCCAGATACTCGGCATCCACTGGACCGACAGCGGCCATGATGCGCTCCGCCGCTGAGGACGACGGCTCGAGCCCTGCCGCCAGCGCCGGGGCGACCTGGTCGCGGATCAAGGCGATGGCATCAGGCTGCAAGCCTCGGTTGTCGGCTACCTGCCGGTCGGCCAACGCTCTGACGGTCGCGCGGAACTCAGGGTCCTGAGTCAGCTCGGCCAGTTCCACCCAGGCGTCGACCTGCTCGATCGACGGGTCGTCGGGTAGCTCAGGCGTCATCGTCTGTCGTGCGGCCGTCAGCGAAGGACTGAGGACCGAGTTCAAGAAGTCATCGATGAGCAGTTGGCGTTCGGTGGTCGAGAGTTTGGCCAGTCTGTGCATGAGTTCCAGCTCCTCTGGGGTAGACCCACGCCTCGCCACCGCGGTCAGCACGGCCCGCCGGAGCCGGAGTACGCGGAGTTGGGTGGTCAGCGCCTCGGCGTGCGCCGCGGCGACCTCGGGCAGGGAGGCGGTGCCCTCCACGACCTGCTGGATCGTGGCGAGATCCAGGCCCAGGTCGCGCAGGGTCCGCACCAACTCGAGACGCGCGACGGCCTCGGGGCCGTAGCGTCGGTAGCCGGCCGGGCTGCGCTCGGCGGGCGGCACGATGCCCCGATCGGAGTAGAACCGGACGGCCTTTACCGACAGTCCGGTCCGCCGGGCCAGTTCACCGATCGAGAGGTTCATGCCTCCTACTCTGACGTCTCCCCTGGAGGGAGACTCAAGTCAGCAGGTCGTTCGCCGATCGCAGCACCGGTACGCCGAGATCGCCGGCCGGGGGACTCGCGCAGGTGACGTGGAACGTGTGGCTCTCCCCGGCGGACAAGGTGATCAGGCAACTGTCCACCCGGGCGGCCGGCTCCAGCCGATCGGGGAACAACGCCAGATCCTTTGCCAACGCGCGAGCGGTCACAGTCACGTCGTACCCGCCGTCAGTCGCAGTCACCTCGGCGGTGTAGGCGTCACCCGCGAGCCGCAACGCCGTGTCCTCGACGAAGTACCAGTACGCCGAACTGCCGTCCGCCGCACGAACCTCCACGTACTCGGCCGACGGATCGCCCGCGGCCGCGACCGAGGCGGGCAACGAGTTGAGCACGTTGGAGCGAGCCGGCACCTCCAGGGCGAACGTCTCGCTCGCCAGCACCTCACCCCCGACAGCGGTGCCCCGCCGCGCCACCGTGACCTCTGTCGTCCAGGTGATGTCCGTGTCGTTGTGGGCGGCAACCACCAGGCCGTCCTCCCGTGGTTGCACGGTCAGCAGGCGATCGGCGTACACGCGGCGAAGGGCGAACCAGAGTGGTTTGCGGACGCCGTGTCCGTCGACGGCGGCCCAGGAGATCACCGGCCAGTTGTCGTTCAGCTGCCAGACGATCGCGCCGGTGTTCAACGGGAACAGGCTGCGGAAGTGCTCGATGCCATAGGCAACCGCTCGCGCCTGGTTCAGCTGCGTGGTCCAGTGCCAATCATTGATGTTCTTCCACATCGGCAGGTGCTCGCCCAGACCGCGTTCGAGTTTGAGGTTGCCCTCGTACGCCTTCTGGTGCACGAGCATCTGCTCGCCGTACGGATCGAGCGGTTCGTCGTGCACCACCGATGTCAGCGTGGACCAGGCCGGCGGTCCCTGGAAGCCGAACTCCGAGACGAAGCGAGGCTTGTAGGAACGGTAGGTCGAGTAGTCGACCGCGTTCCACACGTCCCAGATGTGCATGGTGCCGTTGCGCTCGTCGTTCGGGTGGATGTAGCGGTCGTAGGAGAACGGGCTGCCGGCCGAGTACGGCGTCCGGGGGTCGAGCTCGGCGACGATGCTCGGGAGCAGGTCCATGTAGTACCACTCGCCCCAGGTCCGGCCGCCCAGCGGAGCACGCCAGCCCCACTCGACGTACCCCCAGATGTTCTCGTTGTTGCCGTTCCACAGGGCCAGACTCGCGTGCTGGCTCAACCGGGTGACGGCCTGCCTGGCCTCGGCTTCCACCTCGCTGCGGAGTGGCTCCTCCTCGGAGTACGCGGCGCAGGCGAAGAGGAAGTCCTGCCAGACCAGGATGCCGAGCTCGTCGCAGACGTCGTAGAAGTCGTCACTCTCGTAGATGCCGCCACCCCAGACCCGGAGCAGGTTCATCGAGGCGTCGACGGCGTCGCGGATGCCGCGCTCGTAGGTCTCCCGGTTCAGCCTGGTGACGAACGCGTCGTCCGGGATCCAGTTCGCGCCGCGGACGTAGACCGGCCGGTCGTTGACGGACAGGACGAACGGGCCGCCGTCCTTGTCCGGGGCAACGTTCATGGTGATGGTGCGGAAGCCGACCCGTCCCTGCCAGTCGTCGGTCTGCGCGCCGGCCTGCACCGCCACGCTCACGTCGTACAAGGGCTGGTCGCCGTAGCCCCGCGGCCACCAGCGCTCGACGGCGTCGACGGTCGACGTCACCCCGACCTCCGGTGTCCCGGCGGCAACGGTCATCTCTGTGCTGGTTCCGCCGACGTCAACCGTGACGGTCGCGTCGGCCGAGAACCCGTCCGACCAGGCCAGTGCGACCTTCGTGTCCAGGACGCCGCGGTCGCGGTCGAGCCCGGCGAGCGGCCGGACCGAATCGATCCGTACGCCGGTCCACGACTCGATCCGGATCGGCCGCCAGATCCCGGCGGTCGCCACGTCCGGTCCCCAGTCCCAGCCGAAGTTGCTGGCCATCTTGCGGATCGCGTTGTAGGGATGGAGATTCGTGTGCGGCCAGAGCCCGGACTCCTCGGAGAGCCTCTTAGCGGTGTCCACCGGCGACGCGAACTCGATCACCAGCTCGTTGCGCTCGGCAACGAGCAGTCCGGTGACGCCGAACCGGTACGTGCGGTGCTGGTTCCAGGTGCGGCCGAGTTCGGTGCCGTTCAGGGTGACCCGCGCGGCCGTGTCCAAGCCCTCCGCGACCAGTTCCTGCACGGCCTGGCCGTCGGACTCCCAGTCGAACACGGTCCGGTAACTCCAGCTGGTCTTGCCGATCCAGGCCAGCCGTCCCTCGTTGTCCCCGTCGAACGGGTCGGGGATCACGCCGGCCGCGAGGAGGTCGGTGTGCACCTCACCCGGCACGGTCGCCGGTACCGGCGCGGCCAGCAGCGCGCTGTTCCGGTCGGGCACCGGACCCTCGACCGCTCGCACGGTCCAGGCAGTGCCGCCCTGGGTGGTCAACGGGACAGCGTTCACGGGGTTCATCGATCTCATTTCCGAACTTGACCGGTTCAGTCGGGCGGCAGAGGCAAGGTCGTGATGGTCTGTTCAGGCTGAAACAGTACGGCGCCAGAGGTCTGCGAGCAGCCGGTGGCCAGCGCTGGTGGGATGGACGCCGTCGTCCGCGAGCGTGGTCGCCCCCACCACGGCCGCCTGCCGGGTGAACTCGACGTCGGCCGGCACCAGAATCGCGTCGTACTCGCGCGCCAGCCGGCGAACCACCTCGATCTTCGGATCCAGGTCCTCGCGCCAACTGCGCTGCTCGTCCTTGACCGCCAGCAAGAACGGTTCGACCAGGACCAGCCGGGCCCGTACCGGTTCCAGACAGGCCCGGTACGCCGCTTCGAAGTCCTCGGTCGAGGTGGGATCGTCCTCGTCGTACCGGCGCCAGGTGTCGTTGATGCCGATCAGCACCGACACCAGGTCCGGTTCGTGCGCGAGCACATCGGTCTGCCAGCGGGCTCGCAGATCGACTGCCCGGTTCCCGCTGATCCCCGCGTTGACGATCCTGGGTCGGCCGGCGCCGAGATCGTCGAAGAGATCGCGGACGTAACCGTCCCCCAGTCCCTCCGGATCCGCGCGGCGGCCGCAGTCGGTCACGCTGTCCCCGGCGAACACGACGGTCCGCCGGGGACTCAGCAAGTCACTGCTCATAGCGTGGCGGCGTGCGCGTCCCAGTCGTCCGGTAGGACGGCGGGAACCTCGACGGTGCTGGTCACATCCACGAACGCGCCGGTGTCGATCGACTCGGTGATCGACGCCATCACGTCGACCACATGGAACGCCAGCGCGCCGGTGGCCCGGTGCGGCCGGTCCTCCCGGATGGCCCGGGCCAGATCCAGTACGCCGGTACCGCGCTCGGCGGAGGCCTCGGTGGTGGCGACCGTCTCCCAGTCGTCAGCACCCCGGCGGTAGATCTTGATCTCGCCGTCGAACCGGTTCGGGTCCGGCAGGGCGAGAGTGGCGTCCGCGCCGGTGATCTCCACGAACCCGGCCCGCGGCAGCGGCGAGTCGAAGCTGAAGATGCTTTGCGACGACTGACCGGACTCGAACCGGGCGATCGCGCTGACGTGGGAAGGCACGGTGACGTCGAAGTCGGTGCCGGCCAGCGGACCCGAGCCGATCGTCCGCTTCTCCCGCGACTTCGAAGCCAGCCCGGCCACGGCCGCGACCGGGCCGAAGCTCTGCACCAGCGTGGTCAGGTAGTACGGGCCGATGTCGTACAGCGGGCCCGCGCCCTCCTGGAACAGGAAGGCCGGGTTCGGGTGCCACGACTCCGGACCGGGGGACTGCATCAGGGTGAGCGCGGTCAGCGGCTGACCGATGTCACCCTTCTCGATGATCCGCCGCGCCGTCTGCAGGCCGGGGCCGAGGAACGTGTCCGGCGCGCAGCCGAGCCGGAGACCGGCGTCCTGTGCGGTCGCCAGCAGCTTCAGCCCGCTCTCCTGATCGAGCGAGAACGGCTTCTCGCTCCACACATGCTTGCCTGCGGCAACTGCCGCCAGCGCCACCTCGACGTGCGCGATCGGGATGGTCAGGTTGACCACGACCTCCACGTCCGGGTGGCCGAGCACCGCCTCGGGGCCGCCGTGGGTCTCGATGCCGAACTCTTCCGCCTTCGCCTTGGCCGCTTCAGGCCGCAAGTCGCCGATCGCCAGCACATTGAGGTCCGGGAAGCTCTGCATGCTCTTCAGATAGGCGTCGGAGATCACCCCGGCGCCGATCACGCCTACGCCGACGGCGGTCATACAGCGTCCAGGCCGGTGAGGTAGGTGAAGCTGCCCGCGACGGCGTCGAAGATCTCGCCGCTGAAGTCGTCCAGCTCGACCACCCGGAGCGCGGCCGGGGCCGCTGCCAGGATGGCCGGCACGGCGATGCTGCCGTCGCCGACCGCCACCTGGGCCTTGTTGTCCAGGGTGCCGTCGCCGTCCTTGACGTGCAGTGCCTTGACCCGGTCGCCGAGCCGGCCGAGCAGTGCCGGTACGTCGGCGCCGCCGACCACGGCCCAGTAGGTGTCGAGCTCGAGGATCACCTCGGGGGAGAGGTTGGCGGCCAGGATCTCCAGGCCGTGCACCCCGTCGATCACCGACTCCAGCTCGAAGTGGTGGTTGTGGTAGCCGACGGTGATGCCGTGGCTCGCGGCTTCCACGGCGGCCTTGTTCAGGCCTTCCGCGGTCGCCTTGATGTCGTCGGCGGACTGCCAGCGCGCTGGGTCTACGTACGGGTCGATGACGGTGGTGATGCCGAGCCGCTGGGCGGCCTCGAAGATCGGGCCGCTGTCCTCGCGGAGCAGGCCCGCGTGCGTGCTGGGCGCCGACAGGCCGTACTTGGGCAGCGCCTCGGCGAGTTTGGGGGCCAGCCCGACCAGGCCGAACGGCTCCACCTTCGTGTAGCCGATCTCCGCGATCCGGGCCAGGGTAGCGTCGAAGTCCTCCTCGAGCTTGCCCCGGACCGTGTAGAGCTGGAGGGACAGGTTGTCCACTGCGACCATGTTTTCTCTCCTCGTCTTCGGGACCTCCCCGCTGCCCAACGGGACGTCCCGGACTGGCTTGCCGAACCGGTTAAGTACCGGATGGCAGCCTATCCCACACCCAAACCACCGGGCCACCCTCAGATCACCCCGTGGGCGCCTCTGGGTTTTGATCAAATCGACTACGCTGAGCGATGGAGAGCGCTTACCTAGAGACGGGTAGTAGGCGGTGGCCGCACAATGAGTGCCTGCCGGACCGCCCGTCACGGCCCGGACCGCCCGTTCGAAGGAGGCCGCCGTGCCCCGAGTCACCATCAAGGAGATCGCCCGACGGGCCGGCGTCTCCAAAGGCGCCGTGTCGTACGCACTCAACAACCAGCCGGGGGTCTCCGAAGCCACCCGGGCCCGCGTGATGAAAGTGGCCGAGGAGCTGGAGTGGGTGCCCAACCGGGCTGCCCGCCAGCTGTCCGCCGCGCGCAGTGAGACTTTCGGCCTGGTGCTGGCGAGGTCCGCCAAGACGCTCAGCGAGGAGCCTTTCTACATGGGCTTCGTCGGTGGGGTCGAGTCCATCCTGAGCGATAGGTCGTATGCGCTCGCCCTGCAGGTCGTGCCCGATCTGGACGACGAGATGGCGACGTACCGGAAGTGGGCCGCGGAGCGCCGGGTGGACGGCGTGATCGTGGTCGATCTGCGCGTCGACGACCCGCGGATTCCCTTACTGCGCAAGCTGGAACTGCCCGCCGTGCTGGTCGGCGATCCCGCGCAGTCCGACGGGATGACGTGCGTGTGGACCGATGGGACCACGGCGATGAGGGCCGCGGTCGAGCACGTCGCCTCGCTCGGCCACAAGGCGATCGCCCGGGTCGCCGGTCCGCCGGAGCATGGTCACGTCTGGATCCGGGATCAGGCCTTCGCTGCCGTCAGCCGCCGGCTCGGCCTGGAGGCGATGGTCCTGCACACCGATTTCTCTGGTGAGGAAGGGGCTGCGGCCACCCGCGAGCTGATGGCGACCGAGGGGCGCCCGACCGCGATCATCTACGACAACGACCTGATGGCGGTCGCCGGGCTCTCGGTGGTGAGCGGACTCGGGCTCAAATCGCCCGACGACGTCACCCTGGTCGCCTGGGACGACTCGACGCTGTGCAGGCTGACCCATCCGACCCTGACCGCGATGAGCCACAACATCGTTGCCTATGGCGCCGAAGTCGCGCAGCGGCTCTTCAACCTCCTCGAAGGCGCCCGGCCGGAGGCGCACCTGTACTCAACGCCTCTCCTGATCGTCCGGGAGAGCTCCGGGCCACCGTCTAGGTACTGACTGCGGTCACTTTCACCGGTACGCCGTTCAGCGCGGCCGTACCGGCGAGGGTGTCTGTCAGGTCGGCGTCG